>NZ_QHHW01000011.1:0-247122 GCF_003947325.1 Amycolatopsis sp. WAC 01375 | reverse complement strand
CAGATTGCCCACGTGTTACTCACCCGTTCGCCACTAATCCACCCGAAGGCTTCATCGTTCGACTTGCATGTGTTAAGCACGCCGCCAGCGTTCGTCCTGAGCCAGGATCAAACTCTCCAACAATGTCAAATTTGATCGAGGCAAATTTTACTTGCTCTCAAAGGAACCTCAAACGAGGTTCAAATACATAAGCTCTACTGGCTTAGTTCACTAGCACACTGTTGAGTTCTCAAGCAACACGCTTTGTTTCAAAGCGATATTCACAAGCTTTTGGTCGAGCATGCCGAATCCTACACTGTTAGTCGTAGCGGGTCGGCGGCCGCTCGTGGGCCGACGCTGAACATTACCTGGTCCGGTTCGCGGTGTCAACCCGCTCGGCCCTGGTTCCTTGCCTCGGGGCTTTCGGCCCCGGCGGCCCGGTGTTCCTGGCGACGAAGAGAAGATTACATGCCCCGGAACCCCCTGAAAACAGGGGGGTCACTTAAGGACATCACCGCAGGTCAGCCGGTGTGGACCACCCTCATCCGACGGTCTTCAGGTAGCGGGGCGGTTTGCGGGCGGGCGCCACGCGTTCGAAGTCGGCCGCGTAGGCGAGCACTCGGGCGTCCGTCCACTGCCCCGCCATGAACGAGACGCCCACCGGGAGCTCGCCGACGAAACCGGCGGGCACGGTCACCGCGGGGTAGCCCGAGACCGCGGCCGGCGTCGACGACGGGATCACGTCGTTGTCGCCGGTCTTGCAGTCGGTCTTCCAGGCGGGCGGGTTCGTGGGCGCGGCGATCGCGTCGAGGCGGTACTTCGCGAGGGTTTCGTCGATCGAGCGTTTCGCCAGATCGGTGAGCTCGCGGCGCATGGCCTGGTAGCCGGGATCGGACGGACTGGGCGCGACGAGCGCCTGTTTGAAGAGTTCTTGCCCAGCGAAGCAGGTCTGCTCCAGCGGGTCGGAGCGGTTGTAGTCGATCAGCGCCGCGAGGTCGCGCGGGCCTTCGGGGCGCGTGGCCAGGTAGCGGTCGATGTCCCGGTGGAACTCGGTGAGCAGGGCCGGGAACTCCAGTTCACCGAGCCTCGCCTGATACGGCGGCGTCACGTCGACGACCTCGGCACCTGCCTTGACCAGCGAGTTCTTGGTTCGCGTCAGCACGGCGTCGACGTCCGGACCGAGAACCGGCAGACGCCAGAGCCCGATCCGGGAGCCCTTCAGCACGCCGGGCCGGAGGTGTGCGGCGTAGTCGGTCGGCTGGTTCGGCGGGTACGCGCCGGTGGCCGGGTCGCTCGGGTCACGGCCTTGGAGCGCGGACAGGGTCAGCGCGACGTCGACGACGTGCCTGGCCATCGGGCCCGCGGTGTCCTGTTCGGCCGAGATCGGCACCACACCGGTGCGGCTGACCAGGCCGAGGCTCGGTTTGTGCCCCACCGTCGAGGTCATCCCGGCCGGGCAGACGATCGAGCCGTCGGTCTCACTGCCGATCGCGACCTGGGCGAGCGACGCGGCGATACCCGCGGCGGAACCGGCGGACGACCCACAGGGGTTGCGATCGAGCACGTACGGGTTGTTCGTCTGCCCACCGACGCCCGACCACCCGGAAGTGGGTTTGGCGGCGCGGAAGTTCGCCCATTCGGACAGGTTCGCCTTGCCGAGGACCACCGCGCCCGCGTCACGCAGACGGCGGATCAAGGTCGCGTCCTTCGTGGGCTTGCTGCGCAGCGCGCGCGAACCCGCCGTCGTCTGCATGGAGCGGGTGTCGACGTTGTCCTTCACCAGGACCGGGATGCCGTCCAGCGGCCCGCGCGTCTTGCCGGCGCGACGCCGGACGTCGCTCTCCGCGGCCTGCGCGATCGCGGCCGGATTGACCGCGATGACCGCGTTCACCTTCCGGTCGACCTTGTGGATGCGATCGAGATAGGCCGAGGTCAGACCGACCGCGGTCAGCCGTCCGGAGGACATCCGGGCCTGGAGCGCGGGGATGTCGGCGGCGTCGAGATCGAGAGGCCTCCCGGCGGCGGATGCCGCCGGCGCGGCTGTTGCCGCGATGGTCGCGGCGACCAAGGTCGTCAGAACTCTGAACACCGGTCGCCGCACCATCAGGTCTCCTTCGTCTAGAGAACCGGAAGCAGGGTCCGCAGCTCGTACGGGGTCACCGCGCTGCGGTAGTTATCCCATTCAACACGTTTGTTGCGCAGGAAGAAGTCGTAAACGTGCTCTCCGAGCGCTTCGGGCAGAAGTTCCGATTTCTCCATCTCGGACAGCGCCTCGCCGAGGTTCTGCGGGAGCTGGGCGTATCCGGCCGCACGACGCTCGGCATCGGAGAGCTGCCAGATGTTGTCCTCGGCGGGCGGAGGAAGCTCGTAACCCTTCTCGATGCCCTTGAGACCGGCGGCCAGGATGACCGAGTACGCCAGGTAGGGGTTGCATGCGGAGTCCAGCGTGCGGATCTCCACGCGGCGTGACGACGCCTTGCCGGGTGAGTACATCGGCACCCTGACCAGTGCGGAACGGTTCGCTCGACCCCAGGAAACGGTCGTCGGGGCCTCGCTGCCACTGATCAGCCGCTTGTAGGAGTTCACCCACTGGTTGGTGACCGCCGAGATCTCCTTCGCGTGGTGCAACAGCCCCGCCACGAAAGCTTTACCCGTCGCTGACAACTCGTACGGGTCTTCGGCGTCGTAGAAGGCGTTGCGATCACCTTCGAACAGGCTCACGTGGGTGTGCATCCCGGAACCCGGCTGGTTGGTGAACGGCTTCGGCATGAACGTCGCGCGGACACCTTGGGTGAGCGCGACCTCCTTGACGACGTACCGGAAGGTCATCACGTTGTCGGCCATGGTCAGCGCGTCGGCGTACCGGAGGTCGATCTCCTGCTGGCCGGGCGCGCCCTCGTGGTGGCTGAACTCGACCGAGATTCCCATCGCTTCGAGCGTCTCGATGGCGTGGCGGCGGAAGTGCGTCGCCGTCGCGTGGCTGGCCTGGTCGAAATAGCCGCCGTTGTCCGCGGGCTCGGGTTCGCTGCCGTCGTCCGGCAGGCTCGCGAGCAGGAAGAACTCGATTTCGGGATGGACGTAGCAGGTGAAACCCGCTTCGGCCGCCTTCGAGAGCTGCCTGCGCAGAACGTGCCGGGGGTCCGCCCAGGACGGGGAGCCGTCCGGCATCGCGATGTCGCAGAACATGCGCGCCGAGTACGGGCCGCCGTCCGGGGTCTCCCATGGGAGGACCTGGAACGTGGCCGGGTCGGGCTTCGCGACCATGTCGGACTCGTAGACCCGGGCGAATCCTTCGATGGCCGATCCGTCGAAGCCGATCCCCTCGCTGAAGGCGCCCTCGAGTTCGGCCGGCGCCACCGCGACGGACTTGAGAAACCCCAGCACATCCGTGAACCAGAGCCTGACGAAACGGATGTCGCGCTCTTCCAAGGTACGGAGCACGAACTCCTGCTGGCGATCCATGGCCGCACCCTAACGAGAACGTGTTAACGACATGTTTCGCGACGCGCCGATCGACCGGAAGTGGTGGATCACCCTACGAGGACCGGTTCGGGTTTCGCGGCCTTGGTGATCGCCAGCGAAGCGACCGAAGCGAGCACGGCCAGGCCTGCCGCGATGTACCAGGCGAGCGCGTAGCTGCCCGACGAATCGCGGATCGCGCCGGCGCCGAAAGCCGCCAGACCAGCGCCGAGCTGGTGGCTGGCGAACACCCAGCCGAAGACGATCGGCCCGGCGGCGCCGTATTGCCGGACACAGAGCGCGACGGTGGGCGGGACCGTCGCCACCCAGTCGAGTCCGTAGAAGACGATGAACGCCCACATGCTCGGCTCCACCGTTCCGCTCAACAACTGCGGGAGCAGGGCGAGTGATACGCCGCGAAGGGCGTAGTAGACGCCGAGCAGGATCCGCGGGTCTACCCGGTCGGTGAGCCAGCCTGAGGCGATCGTGCCCGCGACGTCGAAGATCCCGACGAGGGCGAGCAGGCCGGCGGCGGTCGTCTGTGGCATGCCGTGGTCGTGCGCCGCGGGGACGAAATGGGTGCTGACCAGGCCGTTCGTCGTGGCTCCGCAGATCGCGAACCCGATGGCGAGCAGCCAGAACGTCCTCGTGCGCGCCGCCGAGCCGAGGACCGAGAGCGCGCGACGGGCGGAACCACCCGTGCGAGTGACGGGAGCGGCTTCACCGGGCTCCGCGCCGTAAGCGGTCGTTCCGACGTCGGACGGGTGGTCGCGCACCACCAGAAGGACGACAGGGACGACGGCCAGCGCGGCGATGGCGATGACGAGCGACGCCGTGCGCCAGCCTTCGTCGACGGCGAGGTTGGCCACGATCGGGAGGAAGATCAGCTGGCCGGTGGCGCCCGCCGCGGTGAGGACCCCGGTGACGACGCCGCGGCTGCGGACGAACCAGCGGGCGGCGACCGTCGCGGCGAAACTCATCGCCATCGAGCCGGTGCCGACGCCGACCAGGACACCCCAGCAGAGGATGAGCTGCCAGCTCGCGTTCATGAACACCGTGCCGCCCGCGCCGATCGCGACGACACACAGCGCCGTCGAGGCGACGCGTCGCATGCCGAAGCGCTCCATGAGAGCTGCCGCGAAGGGCGAGAAGAGGCCGTAGAGCACGAGGTTCACGGAGACGGCCGACGCGATCGTCGCGCGCGACCAGCCGAATTCGTTGTGAAGCGGGTCGATGAGCACGCCGGGGGCCGCGCGGAAACCGGCGGCGGCGAGCAGGGCGATGAAAGCGGCGGCGGCGACGAACCACGCGCGGTGGAGCCGGGTCTCAGGTTGCACGGGTACAGCGTCATCGGCGACGGCCCCCAGCGGAAGCGGCTGGAAGGACACTGTGCGAAAGATTCGGGCCAAGGCCATAGGCTCTGGCCATGCGCTGCCGTCACCTCGTGCCGGCGCTGCTGCTCACCATCGGGCTCATCGGCGGCTGCGCGGGGTCACCCCCGTTGCCGCCTGCCCAGGACTACGTGAGCGCGGCGGCCGACTCCCTCGTCTCGTTGCGCAGCGTGCGGTTCACGCTCGGAGTGAACGGCGTCGTCACCGGGCTGCCGGTGCGCGGGCTCGACGGCGAGGTCAGTCTCGAGGGTGGCGCGGTCGGTAATGCCGACCTGCAGGACGACTTCGGACGGAAGAAGGTCCAGTACCGCCTGTCCGGCTCGGAGATCACGCTCAGTGGGCCTGGCGGGGAGCGGGTGCTTCCGGCTTCGGCGCCGTACACGCCTGAAGCGATGCTCGGGGCTGAAGGCGGGCTTCGGCGGCTGCTGACCGGGGCGACCGACCTGCGGGGCGAGCGGTGGGAGCGGGTGCAGGACACCGATTCGTTCCGGATCGCCGCGAAGGTGCCGGCCGCGGTGATCGGCGGGATCGTGCCGGAGATCAAGTCGGATGTGTTCGTGAAGCTGTGGATTTCGCGGGACGAGCCGCGGCGGCTGGTGCGGGTGTGGCTGCAGGTGCCGCCGACGAAGCCGGAGGAGTTCGCGGTGATGTTGGAGTTGGCGTTGACCAGGCATGACGCGGTGGTCGTCGGGGGCGGGCGATAGCAAAGGTCCCTTGCTCCCCCGCTAAGAGCAGCGGGTGTCGGGAGCGGGTAGTTCGCCGTCGATCAAGTACGCGAAGCCGGCGCTGTCGACGCACTCGTTGCCGTCGAGGAAGACAGTGTGCTGCGCGCCCTCGAACGTCAGCAAAGCTCCCTTGAGGTCTCGGGCCAGGTTCACGCCGGACGCGTACGGGGTCGCCGGGTCGTCGGTGGTCGAGATGACCAGCGGCCGCGGCAGGCCGTCGATGTCCGGCTTGTGGACCTCGGAGGTGGCGGGCACCGGCCACACCGAGCAGATGTCGAGTTCGCTCATGTCCGGGGTGCCGCCGGCCAGGAACGGCGCGCCCTGGAGCATCCGCTGGTGGGCGCCCTCGATGACGCGTCTGTCGGCGATCCGCGTGCTGTCGACGCAGCGCACCGCGAAGTACACGTCGAGGATCCCGGTGTACCGGCCGTCCGTCTCTCGGCCGTAGTAGTTGTCGGCGAGCGCGACCAGGGTTTTGCCGCTCCCCCGTTTCAGCTCGGCGAGCCCGTCGTTGAGGAACTTCCACGCGTCAGCCGAGTACAACGCGGCACTGGTCCCGGTGATGGCGTCCTCGAAGGAGAGCTTGCGGGTCCCCGCGGGCACCGGTTCGGCGATCAGCGGCCGGACCAGATCCTGGAAGACCCTCGTCACCGCATTCGCGTCACGGCCGAGCGCGCAGTCCTCGCGAGCGACGCACCACTTGCCGAATTCGGCGAACGTGTTCTGGAAGCCGGCCATCTGCGTGACCAGCGATTCCGCGGTGTCGAGTTCGGGATCCACCGCACCGTCGAGGAGCAGCGCCCGCACCTTGTCCGGGTAGGCCTCGGCATAGGCGGTCCCGATCTGCGTGCCGTACGAAAAGCCCAGGTAGGTGAGCTTCTCGTCGCCGAGAGCCGAGCGCAGGACGTCGAGGTCGCGGACGACGTCCCTGGTCCCGATGTTGGCGAGCAGCCCTTTACCGTGCTTCGTGCGCTCGGCGCACTTCGCGGCGTACGTCCTGGCGTCGCCGAGTTGCTTCGCGATCCCGTCGGGCGTCAAGTCGCTTTCGGAATCCTCGGCGCGGTCCGCGTCGCGTTCGGCGTCGGTGAGGCAGACGAGCTTCGGATCGCTGATCCCGACACCGCGCGGATCGAATCCGACGATGTCGAATCGCTCGGCGAGTGCCGCCGCCGGCCGGGACTTCGCGATCCGCGCGGCAGCGGAGACGCCTGATCCACCGGGACCGCCGGGATTGAGTACGAGGGAGCCGATCCGCCTTTCGACCTTCTTAGTCTTGTGCCGGAGAACGCCGATCGAGATCGTCTCGCCGTCCGGCTTCAGGTAGTCGAGTGGCACGGTGAGCTTCGCGCAGTCGAACGCCTTGTCCGCGAAAGACGCGCACGCGCCCCACGTCAGCTCCTGCCGAGTGAACTTCTCAAGCGCCTTCGGGTCCGGTGTCGGTGACGCGGTGGTCGTCGGAGACACCGTCGGCGCGGGCTGCGGCTGCTGCGTCGTGCAGGAAGTGACCAGCACGGCGACAACGAGCACGGCCGGAACGCGGCGAAGGCTCATCTCGCGATCTTCGCAGCGTCCCGGCCGGTCAGGGGCCTTCGCGCCGAACTCGTTACTTGGCGGTGCAGCGGGTGCCTTCGTCCGGCAGGACACCGTCCACCAGGTAATCGATGCCGATCTTGTCGACGCACGAGACGCCCTGGAGGAAGACCGTGTGCTGGTTGCCCTCGAACGTCAGCAAAGCTCCCTTGATCGCTTTCGCGAGGTTGACGCCCGCCTGATACGGGGTCGCCGGGTCGTTCGTGGTCGAGATGACCAGCGTCTTCGGCAGGCCTTCGACGTTGGGCTGGTGCGGCTCCGAGGTGTTCGGCACGGGCCAGAAGGCGCAGGCGTCGCGCGCGGAACCGTCCGGTTTGCCGTCGTCGAGAAACGGTGCCGCCTGCGCGTATCGCTTCTGCGCGTCGAGGAGCTTCGCCGGATCGGTGACCCGCGGGTCGTCGACGCACCTGATCGCGACGAACGCGTCCTGCGTCGTCCCGTAGCGGCCATCGGCGCCGCGTTCGTTGTAGAGGTCGGCCAGTTTCTGCAGGCCGTCGCCGCGCTGACGCTTCAGGTCGTTGAGCGCGGTGTTCAGCGGTTCCCAGAGATCTTCCTGGTAGAGAGCCTGTATCACCCCTGTCGTCGCGTCCTCGTACGACAGTTTCCGGCCGTCGCTGACCGGCACCGGGAAGTCGATCAGCGGCCGCACCAGGTCCTGGAACGCCTTCGTCACGCCGGCGGCGTCGCGCCCCAGCGCGCAGTCCTCGCGCGCGGCGCACCAGTTCGAGAACTCCCCGAACGCCTTGCCGAAGCCCTGTCCCTGCGCGACGAGCGACTCCACCGCGTCCTGCTCCGGGTCGACGGCTCCATCGAGCACCAGCGCGCGGACGTTCGCCGGGAACGCCTCCGCGTAGGCGGATCCGATCCGCGTCCCGTAGGAGTAGCCGAGGTAGTTCAGTTTCGGATCGCCGAGGACCGACCGCAGGACGTCCATGTCTTTCACGACCTCACGGGTGCCCACGTTCGCGAGCATCGAGGGGCCGTGTTCGGTCCGCTCGGCGCACTTGGCCGCGAAGTACTGGGACTCGGTCTCCTGCTTTTTCACTCCCTCGGGCGACCCGTCCGTCTCGCTGTCGTCCGCCCGGTCCGCGTCGCGTTCGGTGTCGGTCAGGCAGCGGATCTGCGGCTGGCTCGCGCCGATGCCGCGCGGGTCGAAACCGACGATGTCGAAGCGTTTGCCCAGCGCGTTCGTCGACGTCCGGGAGGCGAGACCGGCCGCGGCCGCCATCCCGGAAGCGCCGGGGCCGCCGGGATTGACCACGAGCGCCCCAATCCTTTCGTCGGTTTCCAGTGCCTTCCGGCGCAGGAGGCCGAGCGTGATCGAGTCGCCTTCAGGTTTCGCGTAGTCGAGCGGGACGGTCAACCGGGCACATTGTGCGTCCTTCACTCGAAACGCCGCTTTCGCGTCATCGGATGTCGCGTAGGGTGCACAGTCGGCCCAGGTCAGGCTCTGTCCGTAAAACTTCTCGAGGCCGGGCGGCACCGGCCCGGTCGGAGCGTGCGACTCGGTGGCCGGAGGCGGCGGCTGGGTTCTACCCTCTCCCGACGAGCACGCGGCGGAAGTGACGGCGAGCAGGCCGGACAGCGTGATCGCGGCGAATCGACGGGCACGGGACCTGGCGCTGACATGAGTGGACACGGTTGGATCGTGCCATCGGCCGTGGAACTCGGCCGCACCACCACCGCGTTGGTGATACGGGTGCGTACGGCAGAAGAGCAGACGGGAGCACAGGGGTGGCAGCACTGATCAGCCGGGTGGGCAAGAAGCTGCGCCGGATCATCCAGCGGCCGGGCAGCGTCGAGCTGACCCGCTACGAAGCGCTGCTGCCGGCCATCGAGAAGCTCGAGCCCGAGTTGGAGAAGCTCTCCGACGAGGAGCTGACAGAGCGGGCCGGCAAGCTTCGCGACGCCGCTTCCTTCGGCAACGACCAGCTGGTCGAGGTCTGCGCGCTCGGTCGTGAGGCCGCGCGGCGGGCCCTCGGCGAGCGCGCCTTCGACGTCCAGCTGCTGGGCACGATGGGCCTGCTCAGCGGGCATATCGTGCAGATGGAGACCGGTGAGGGCAAGACGCTGGCCGGTGCGCTGGCCGGCGCCGGGTACGCCCTGCGCGGGAAGCACGTCCACGTCGTCACGGTGAACGATTACCTCGCCCGTCGTGACGCGGAGTGGATGGGTCCGATCTACGACCTGCTCGGCGTTTCCGTCGGCTGGATCGAGCCCGCTCACTCCCGCGACGAGCGCCGCGAGGCGTACGCGAAGGAAGTCACGTACGGCGCCGTCAGCGAGATCGGCTTCGACGTGCTGCGCGACCGCCTGGTGACCCGCGAAGAGGACCTGGTCCAGCGCGAGCCCGAGGTGGCGATCGTCGACGAAGCGGACTCCGTGCTGGTCGACGAGGCCCGCGTGCCGTTGGTGATGGCGGGGTCGATCGACCACACCGACGCCGATGAAGAGGTCGCGAACATCGTGCGGCGGCTGCGGCTCGGGCTGCACTACGAGACCGACGCCGACGGCCGCAACGCCTGGCTGACCAAGGCGGGCGCGTCGGTGGTCGAGAAGGCGCTCGGCGACGACATCAACCTCTACGACGAGACGGGCTCGGACAGGCTGCCCGCGGTGAACGTGGCGCTGCACGCGCACGCGCTGCTCACCCGCGACGTCGACTATCTGGTGCGCGACGGCAAGGTGCAGCTGATCAACGCCGCGCGCGGCCGCGTCGCCGAACTGCAGCGCTGGCCGGACGGTCTCCAGGCCGCTGTCGAGGCGAAGGAGCAGGTCAAGGCGACCGACCGGGGCGAGATCCTGGACTCGATCACCGTGCAGGCGCTGCTCGCGCGGTATCCCGAGGTCGCGGGGATGACCGGTACCGCGGTCGCGGTCGCCGAGCAGCTGCGCGAGTTCTACAAGCTCGAGGTCGCGGTCATCCCGCCGAACACGCCGAACATCCGCGAAGACCAGGAGGACCGGATCTTCGGGTCGCCGTCGCAGAAGCTGCGTGCGATCGAGGAGGAGATCCGGCGGGTGCACGAGTCCGGGCGGCCGATCCTCGTCGGCACCCAGGACGTAGCCGAGTCCGAAGAACTGGCCGAGAAGCTGGCGAAGGCCGACCTCGAATGCGTCGTGCTCAACGCGCGCAACGACGCCGAGGAAGCCGAGATCATCGCCGACGCCGGCAAGAAGGGCGCGGTCACCGTCTCGACCCAGATGGCCGGTCGCGGTACCGACATCCGGCTGGGCGGCAAGGACGGCGACGGCCGCGACGAGGTCGTCGAACTGGGCGGCCTACACGTGATCGGCACCGCCCGGTACCCGTCGAGCAGGCTGGACGGCCAGCTGCGCGGCCGGTCCGGACGGCAGGGCGACCCGGGCAGCGCGGTGTTCTTCGCCAGCCTGAACGACGAACTCGTGCTGTCGAACGCGCCGGACATCCCCGAGGGCATCAGCTCCGACGTGGGCAGCGGCGAGATCGTCGACCCCGCGGCGCTGCGGCAGATCAACCACGCGCAGCGCGTCGCCGAGGGTGTCGACCTGGAGATCCACCGGAACACCTGGCGCTACACGCGGCTGATCGAGCGGCAGCGCGGCGAGCTGCTCGAGCACCGGGACAAGGTGCTGAGGACCGCACACGCGGCGGAGGTGCTGGAAAAGGCGCACCCCGAGAAGTTCAAGGAGCTTTCGGAGGCCGTCGACGACGAGGCCCGTGTCCACCAGCTGTGCCGAGAGGTGCTGCTGTTCCACATCGACCAGCTGTGGTCCGACCACCTGGCGTTCCTGACGGACGTGCGGGAGAGCATCCACCTGCGGGCGCTGGCGCGGGAGACGCCGATCGACGAGTTCCACCGCGCGGCGATCCCCGAGTTCCACAAGATCATTCCGGAGGCGGCCGAGCGGGCGGCGAAGACGCTCGAGGAGGCCGAGATCACCGAGAACGGGATCGACCTCGGTGACGCGGGCGTGCGGCGGGCGAACACGACGTGGACCTACCTGGTGCACGACAACCCGTTCGACTCCGACTTCGAGCAGACCATCAAGAAGGTGCGGAGCATGATCAAGCGGAAGTAGCGCGCGGTCCTGAGCAGGGAGCGGGGGACCTTTGCTATCACTCTCTTTCGGAGAGCGATAGCAAAGGTCCCCCGCTCTCTTTTCGCCCGGCCGTCCCCAGGTGGGCGATTCGGCACATCCAGTCGTCCCCGCGGACGCCGGTGGGTGAGAATGTCGGCATGCCGCAACTGCGCATCGCACTGGCCCAGGTCAACACCACCGTCGGGGACCTCGAAGGCAACGCCGAGCTCACCGTCGAGTGGACTCGCAAAGCCGCCGAAGCAGGCGCCCACATCGTCGTCTTCCCGGAGATGTCCCTCACCGGCTACCCCGTCGAGGACCTCTCCCTCCGCCCGACCTTCGCCTCTGCCTCGAAGCAGATGGTCGAAGCGCTCGCCAAGCGGCTCGAAGACGCCGGATGCGGCGAGGTGCTCACGTACGTCGGATACCTCGACCTGGACGAGACCGGCCCGCGCGACGCCGCGGCCGCGCTGTACCGCGGCGAGGTTGTCGCCCGTCAGTTCAAGCACCACTTGCCCAACTACGGCGTCTTCGACGAGCACCGCTGGTTCAAGCCGGGCCACGATCTCGAAGTCGTCCGATTCCACGGCGTCGACGTCGGCATGGTGATCTGCGAGGACGTCTGGCAGGACGGCGGCCCGATCTCCGCGCTGGGCAAGGCCGGCGTGGACCTCGTGGTCGCGCCCAACGCTTCGCCGTACGAGCGCGCGAAGGACGACATCCGCCTGCCGCTCATCGCCCGCCGCGCGGCCGAGGCCGGCGCGCCGCTGGTGTACACGAACCAGATCGGCGGGCAGGACGACCTCGTCTTCGACGGCGACTCGATCGTGGTCGGCGCGGACGGCCGGTTGCTGGCGCGTGCGCCGCAGTTCGTCGAGCACCTGCTCGTCGTCGACACGGACCTCGAGTCGGGTGGGCACACCGGCGAGGGCGAGTTCGAAGGACTCCGGGTCAAGCGCCGCGTGCTCAGCGAGGACCCGGTTCCGGCGTACAGCGCGAGCAACGAGTCCGCGATCAGCGAGCCGCTGTCGGACGAAGCCGAGGTGTGGCACGCGCTCGTCGTCGGCCTGCGCGACTACGTGCACAAGAACGGCTTCTCGTCGGTG
This sequence comes from Amycolatopsis sp. WAC 01375, assembly GCF_003947325.1. Classification (NCBI taxonomy): domain Bacteria; kingdom Bacillati; phylum Actinomycetota; class Actinomycetes; order Pseudonocardiales; family Pseudonocardiaceae; genus Amycolatopsis; species Amycolatopsis sp. WAC 01375. The sequence goes on along the minus strand of NZ_QHHW01000011.1, from coordinate 234,810 downwards.
ACGTTCGGATTCTCCGGCGGCATCGACTCGGCGGTCGTGGCGGCGCTGGCCGCCGACGCGCTGGGCGGCGACAACGTCTACGGCGTTTCGATGCCTTCGGAGTACTCCTCGGAGCACTCGAAGGGCGACGCCGAGGACCTCGCCCGACGTATCGGCGCGCACTACCGCGTCGAGCCGATCGCGGACATGGTCAAGGTCTATGTCGAGCAGCTTCAGCTGACCGGCCTCGCCGAAGAGAACATCCAGGCCCGTGTCCGCGGCATGCTGCTGATGGCACTGTCCAATCAGGATGGTCATCTGGTGCTCGCCACCGGCAACAAGACCGAACTCGCCGTCGGCTACTCGACGATCTACGGCGACGCCGTCGGGGCCTTCGCGCCGATCAAGGACCTGTTCAAGACCCACGTCTGGCATCTGGCCAAATGGCGCAACGCGGAAGCCGAGAAGAACGGCGAAACCCCGCCGATCCCGGAGAACTCGATCACCAAACCGCCGTCGGCCGAGCTGCGGCCGGGTCAGCTGGACAGCGACTCGCTGCCCGACTACCTGATGCTCGACGACATCCTCGACGACTACATCGAGGGCGACCGCGGTTACGTCGACCTGGTCGACGCGGGCTTCGAGCCGGAGACCATCGACCGCGTGGTGCGGATGGTCGACAAGGCCGAATACAAGCGCCGCCAGTACCCGCCGGGCACCAAGATCACGTTCAAGGCGTTCGGACGGGACCGGCGGCTGCCGATGACCAACGGCTGGCGCGAGGGAACTGTCGTGACCCGCTCAGCTCAGCGCGACCTGCTTCCCGGCTGAGTTCGTCAACACGGCCACCAGGCCGGGCTTCGTGTCACGCCGGACGAGCATGTCCATCCCGAGCGCGCGGACCGCGGCTTCGACCGCGGCCGGCTCGGGGTGGACGCCGGTGACCATGAGCAGCGGAATGGACGGAAGGCCCCGTGTCGTCGGATGCGGGGTGTTCCCCCAGTCGATGAGGAACGGCGCGAGTCCGTCGAGACCGCCCGCACCGGTGAGCCGCCAGGTCAGCAGTTCGCCGTCGTCGGTGGTCCGCGACATCTCGGACGCTTCGCCCGGGTCGTAACCACGTTCACGAGCTTCGGCGATCGCTGCGTCGATGCCTTCCGCCCGTGCTGCCCAGGTGACCAGCGCGGGCGCGGTCAGCTCGTCGATACCGAACGGGCGCGGTCCGATGTGCTCGGGCTGGTCCGGGTCGGGACCGACCACCTCGAGATAGGCCCCGGCGCCCAGATCGGCCAGGTAGTTGGCCGTACCGAACCCGACATGCCTTCCGCCGCGTACAGGCGTGACGCCGGTCAGCTCGGCGACGCGCGCGACAGCCTCTTCGAGGTCCGGCCCGGCGTAGACGAGGTGATCAAGCACGAGGTCGCTCATGTGCATACTCCTACCGCAGCCGCGGCTCCGGCGGCACCGCGGCATGGCCGTGAACCCGAAACTGTCGGACCGCTCTCGTACCCTGAGCACATGACGGCACCGGGCTACTCCGTGTTCGGCACCGCGATCGGCGACTGCGGCATCGCGTGGAGCGAACGCGGGGTCGTCGCGGTCCAGCTTCCCGAGGGCAGTGAAGAGAAGACGAGGGCGCGACTGACCACGCGCCTTCCCGAAGCGACCGAATCCACCCCGCCGGGCGAGATCCAGCGCGCGATCGACGGGATCATCTCGTTGATGGACGGCAGGCGCACGGATCTCACCGGTGTCGAGCTCGATTACGAAGGAGTACCGGACTTCCACCACCGGGTGTACGAGTTCATCCGCACGATCCCCGCGGGCAAGACGCTGACGTACGGCGACATCGCGAACATCCTCGGCATGCCCGGCGGAGCACAGGCCGTGGGGCAGGCGATGGGCCGGAATCCGTTCCCGATCATCGTGCCGTGCCACCGCGTGCTCGCCGCGGGCGGCAAGGACGGCGGGTTCTCCGCGCGCGGCGGGGTCGCCACCAAGCGCCGGATGCTGGTCATCGAAGGCGCTTTGGCGGACGAACCGACGTTGTTCTAATCGCTTGAGGTTCTAGCCGCTTTGGGCAGGCGACCATGGTTTGAGCCAAGGCGTCTCCGGCCAGCCTTCCGCGGCGGCCATCAGCGGGATCGCCGTCGCGCCATCGATGTGCTCGCGGATGATGTCGGCGTGCCCGGCGTGCCGCGCGGTCTCCTCGATGAGGTGGAGCAGCACCCAGCGGACCGACCACGCGTCGACGTCCTGCGGGTACCAGGGCACGCCCTTCGGCACCGGGACCGGCTGGCCGAGGTCGGCGATATTGGCGATGACGTCCGCGGTGCGGCCGGCGACCTCGTCGTAGCGCGCGAGGACGGTTTCGACCGTCTCGTCCGGGGTCATCACGTAGCCCGCTTCGTACTCCTTCATCGTCTCGTCCATCGGCTTCGAGGGCTTCTGGAGAAGGATGTCGATCCAGCCGTCTTCGACTGTCGCGGTGTGCTTGATCAGGCCGCCGACGCTCAGTGAACTTCTGGTCGGGACGGCTCTGGCCTGTTCCTCGGTGAGTCCGTGCGCCGCGATCCGCAGGACGTGGCGCTGCTGCTCCAGGTACGCGAGGAGACCTTCGCGCTCGTCGGCGACCGGGGGAACGTTTCCAGCCATGGTGGCTCCTTCCGTCGGGAAGGGGATCATGGCATCCGGCACCGGCTTCTTGCGGCGATTCGGCCCGGAAGCGAGCAAGGGACCTTTGCTATCACTTCTCTCGACGTCGAGAGAAGTGATAGCAAAGGTCCCTTGCTCCCCCGCTAGCCCTGCGGGCGGACGAACGGAAACAGCACCGTCTGCCGGATCGAAGCCCCGGTCAGCATCATCAGCAGCCGGTCGACGCCGATGCCGAGCCCGCCGGTCGGCGGCATGCCGTGTTCTAGCGCGAGCAGGAAGTCCTCGTCCAGCTCCATAGCCTCGACGTCCCCGCTCGCCGCGCGCAGCGATTGGGCCTCCAGCCGTCGCCGCTGCTCGAGCGGGTCGGTCAGCTCGGTGTAGGCCGTGCCGACCTCGGAGCCGAACGCGATCAGGTCCCAACGCTCGGCCAGCCGCGGATCGACGCGATGTTGCCGGGTCAGCGGCGAGACGTCGGTCGGGTAGTCGGTGTAGAACGTCGGCAGTACGGTCGCGCCTTCGACCAGATGCTCGTGCGCCTTCAGCACGAGATCGCCGTGCCCGGCGTCCTCGTTCACCGGCACTCCCGCCGCGCGGCAGAACCGCTGGAGTTCGGCGACAGAGGTGCCCGCGTCGATCTTCTCCCCGAGCGCCGCCGAAACGGCTTCGTGGACCGGGATCACCGGCCAGTCACCGGAGATGTCGTATTCGACGACCGTCCCGTCCGGCCCCGGACGGCGAACGACCTGCGCGCCGTACGCGGCTTCCGCGGCGCACTGTACGAGTTCCCGCGTCAGCGTCCGCATCGTGTTGTAGTCGGCGTACGCCTGATACGCCTCCAACATGGTGAATTCGGGGTTGTGCGTCGCGTCGACGCCTTCGTTGCGGAAGTTCCGGTTGAGCTCGAAAACGCGCTCGACCCCGGCCACGCACAACCGCTTCAGGTACAACTCGGGGGCGATCCTCAGGTACATCCGCATGTCGTAGGCGTTGATGTGCGTGATGAACGGGCGGGCGTTGGCGCCGCCGTGCACGGTCTGCAGCATCGGCGTCTCGACTTCGAGATAGTCACCCTGGTGCAGCCGTTCCCGCACGGCGCGCACCACGGTCGAGCGCATCCGCAGCATCGCCGTCGAATCCGGGTTCACCGCGAGGTCGAGGTAGCGCTGCCGCACCCGCGTCTCCGGGTCGGTGAGACCCTTTCGCTTGTCCGGCAAGGGATGCAGGCTCTTCGCCGTCACGGTCCACTCGTCGACGAGCACCGAGAGTTCACCGCGCCGCGACGTCACGACCTGCCCGCTCACGCCGACGTGATCGCCGAGGTCGACGCCCCGCCGCCAGCCGCCGAGGTCGAGCACGGAGGCGTCGAGCATGAGCTGGATTTCGCCGCTGAAGTCCTTGACCCGAGCGAAGCAGAGCCCGCCGAGGTTACGCATGGCGAGCACCCGCCCCGCGACGCGGACCCGGTGGCCGGTGTTGCTGTCCGGGCTCAGATCGCCGAACTTCGAGACGACGTCACCGAGCAGATCTTCCCGGGCGAAACCGACCGGATAGGGGTCGATCCCGGCTTCCCGCAAGCGATCCAACTTCGCTATCCGCACACGAACTTGGTCGGGTCGCCGCACCTGTTTCGGCGCGGGAGTGGCCGCGTTCGCTTCGATGCGGTGGACCTCGGCCACGAATTCATCAGTGACCGTCTCAAGTTTCAACGCCCGTGCCGACCGTCCGGTGGGGACGAATCCTTCGAGCGCACCGGCGACGATGCCGACCCGCGGCAGCCGTCGAGCCGAGGAGTAGCAAAGGAATCGCGGCTCCCAGTCGGGGCCGTACTTGGCGTTGGACCGGTAGAGCGACTCCAGCTGGAAGAACCGCGACGCCATGCTGAGCACGCCGCGCCAGGCACGCAGCACCGGGCCCGCGCCGATCCGCTCCCCCTCGGAGAAGACCGCGCGGAACATCGCGAAGTTCAGTGAAATCCGTTGTGCGCCAAGGTGTGAACTGGCCGCCACGACCTCGGCGACCATGTATTCGTTGAGCCCGTTTTCGGCGTCGCGGTCACGCCGCATCAGATCAAGGGAAAGACCGCGACGGCCCCACGGCACGAAGGACAGCATGCCGCGAAGCTCGCCCTTGGCGTCGTACGCCTCCACCATCACGCTGCGGCCGTCGCTCGGATCGCCGAGCCTGCCGAGCGCCATCGAGAACCCGCGTTCGGTCTCCGCACCCCGCCACTGCTGCGCTTGCAGCAACAGCCTCGCCATTTCGTCGGCCGGGATTTCGCTGTGGCGCCGGACTTTCGTGGTGTATCCGGCCCGTTCGATCCGTTTGACCGCTTGGCGGACCGAGCGGCGCTCCGGCCCGGCGAGGCTGAAGTCACGCACGTCGAGGACCGCTTCGTCACCGATCTCCAGCGCGCGCAGGCCCGCGTCGGCATAGACCTTCGCGCCGCGTTCGCTCGCGCCGAGCACGCCGGGGGTCCAGCCGTAGGTGCGCGCCTCGTTCAGCCAGGCGCGGACCGCGTCGGGCCAGGCGTCGGGATCACCGATGGGATCCGCGCTCGCGACGCTGGTGCCCGCGAGCACGCGATAGGCCACGGCGGCGCGGCCGTTCGGCGAGAAGACGACACTCTTCTCGCGCCTCGTGGCGAAATAGCCCAGAGAGTCGTCTTCGCCGTGTTCAGCCAGAAGGCGACGAACGCGCAGTTCTTCCTCGTCCGTCCTCAAGCGACGGCTGCGCACGCCGCGGAACAGCGTGTACAACGCCGCCGTGGCGACGGCCGTCGCGCTGAGGTCGAGCACGAGGTCGAGCCAAGCCGGTCCTTCGCCGATGCCGACCCGGCGCAGCTGGATGTTCTCACCGGTCGTGTGGTTGACGACCCAGGCGAACCGCGCCCAGGTGTCGGCGAGCCGGCCGGGAAAGGCTTCGCTCAAGCCCCAGCCGACGAGAATGACCGCGGCCAAACCGCCGAAAAGCACCGTGAAGCCGTCGCGCCAAGCGCCCGGCGCGAGCCTGGCGGGGAACGCGGGACGCAGAATCCAGAGGAAAACGATCATGCCGACCGAGATCAGATCGGCGATGGCCAGCACCCACACCTGGTGCGGAATGTGCCGGACCTGCCACGGCCCCAGTTTCAGCAGCTCGGGCCACCACAGCAGGGCGGCCTGGAAGGCCAGCGTCACCGCCAGTCCGCCGACCTGGAACAGCAGGAGCGTGTAGAGGGCCGCGCGTTTGCGGCGGCGGAGCGCTGCGCCGAGGACGACAAGCAGCAGGACGATCACGAGGCTCGCGTTCGTCGGGATGCTCAAGGCCGAGAAGGCGACGTCACCCGTCCTGAGCACCGGGCCCTTCACGCCGCCGGCGAGCAGGAGGATCACCGAGAACACGGCCGCGAGCTGCACGAGGGTGGCGACGATTCCGCCGGCCCTCGCCTTCCACGGCGAGACTCGGCTCACTGGGTTTCCCATTCTGGCCCTTCGCGCTACACACAGGTGATCGACAGCTGTTCTTACTTGACGTCACACAACCCTGTGTGGTTGTCAACGATCATCATCCTCTGGTCTGAATTTCCTCATCCGGGGGCGTGACGCCGTGGTGTGAAGCTGGTCGCAGGGCCTTGGGACGGCCATATCCGCATGTCACGCTTGGCCTGTTCAGCTCCACGACCCGGGGACCTCTTCGAGGCCTCGAGGGAAGGACGGTCGACAAGGATGTCTGCCACCGAAAAGGATTCCGGCGAGCTCGTCGCTCCGTACGGGACCGGCGCGGCGCCCCAGCCCACATCTGGGAAGAAAGTCCGCGTACATCACCTTCGCGACATGAAGGAGCGCGGCGAAACCTGGCCGATGCTCACCGCCTACGACATGTACACCGCCGCGCTGTTCGACGAAGTGGGCATTCCCGTGCTGCTGGTCGGGGATTCCGCGGCGAACAATGTCTTCGGTTACGACACTTCGCTTCCGGTGACCGTGGAGGAACTGCTTCCGCTGGTCCGCGCGGTGACCCGGTCGGTGAAGCGGGCGCTGGTCGTCGCCGATCTGCCGTTCGGCTCGTACCAGCTTTCGCCGCAGCAGGCGCTGGAGACGTCGGTGCGGTTCATGAAGGAAGGCCGCGCGCACGCGGTGAAACTCGAAGGCGGGCGGAAATTCGCTCCGCACGTCGAGGCACTGACGTCGGCCGGTGTCCCCGTGATGGGACATATCGGATTCACACCGCAGAGTGAACACAATCTGGGCGGCTACCGGGTCCAGGGACGCGGCGAAGCGGCCGAAGCGCTGCTCGCCGACGCGCTGGCTCTGGAGGAGGCCGGCGCCTTCGCGGTCGTCATGGAGATGGTGCCCGCCGAAGCGGCGAAGCGGATCACGCACGAACTGAAGATCCCGACCGTCGGCATCGGCGCGGGGCCGGACTGCGACGCACAGGTGCTCGTCTGGCAGGACATGGCCGGGCTTCGACGCGGGAAGACCCCTCGCTTCGTGAAGAAGTATGCGGACCTCGCCGGCGTGCTGGCCGGGGCCGCGTCAGCGTTCGCGGAGGACGTCCGGCGAGGCGAGTTCCCCGCTCCGGAGCACTCGTTCCACGACTGAGCCGCCTCTGACCTGCGAAAAGAGAGCAAGGGACCTTTGCTATCACTCCCGTTGAGGACGGGCGATAGCAAAGGTCCCTTGCTCTCCTCGGCGGCGACTGTGTGGATTTCGGGGGATCCAACACACCAAAATCCACACAGTCAGTCAGCACCGCTACGCGGCGTACAGGGTGTGTGGATATAGGGACACTCAACGTCCCTATATCCACACACCCCCGCCCGCCGAGGGGCGCGGTAGCAAAGGTCCCTTGCTCTCTCTTCGGGTGGGCCGTGCACGACAACCCTCCTTTAGTCGTTCACGTATATGAACTTCAATCATGTCCTTGACTAGCATTCGTAAAGAGGCTTAACGTCTAGCCCGTCGCCGCCACGACCGAGCTTCGATCCCTCGACGAGGAGGACCACGGATGCGTGTTCGTGAGCGGGTTCTGGCCATCGCGACCGGTGCCGCCTTGCTGTCGACGCTGGCGGCGTACCCCGCACAGGCCGCGACGGTCCGCGTAGGGACTTCGGAGCAGCTGACGGCGGCGCTTGCTTCGGTCACTCCGGGCACCGTCATCGAACTCGCGGCCGACACGACCTTCGCGGGCAACTTCAAGGCGGCGAAGAGCGGGACTTCCAGCAGCCGCATCACGCTGAAGGGGCCGCGAAGCGCGGTCATCAAGGCCTCGGCGGGACGCACGCTCGAACTCACCGGCAGCTACTGGAACCTGACCGGCTTCACCCTTACCGGTGGACAGAAGGGCCTGATGGCGACGGGTGTCAAGAACACCGTCGTCGACGGCATCAGGGTCACCGGCGTCGGCCACGAAGGCATCCATTTCCAGTACACGAGCACCGACAACGTCGTGAAGAACTCCGAGGTGACCGACACCGGCCGCGAGTACGCGGGCTATGGCGAAGGCATCTACTTCGGTTCCGCGAAGGGCAACTGGCCGGGCGGGACGCCCGACCGGAGCGACCGCAACAAAGCGCTGAACAACAAGATCGGCCCGAACGTGCGGGCCGAGTCGATCGACATCAAGGAAGGCACCACCGGCGGCGAACTGCGCGGCAACGTCTTCGACGGGACCGGGCAGAGCGGCGAGCACTTCGCCGACAGCTGGGTGGACATGAAGGGCAACAACTACGTGGTCGCGGACAACCGGGGCAGCAAGGTCTTCGTGCACGACGCGACCTACGGCGGCTTCGAGGTCCATGTCCAGCTGGACGGCTGGGGCCGCGGCAACACCTTCTCCGGCAACACCGCGGACGTGCGGTCCCCCTACGCGTACGGCTTCTATCTCGTGAAGGCCGCGACGGGGAACAAGGTCTGCGCGAGCAACAAGGTGATCGGTGCCGGGAAGGGATTCGCGAACGTGGCCGCCACGGCGGGCTGCTGACGCGACCGAAGACCGGGGGCCCGCTCAGCCCGGCGGCGGGGGCGGGCCCCCACCCTTCGGACACTCGCCGATTCGGGCAGAGTGTCCTTATGGATGACCTGTACCCGCCGATCCACGTGCGCGCCGAGGGCATGCTCGACGTCGGCGACGGGCACCGGATCTACTGCCAGGAAGCCGGGAACCCGGACGGCAAACCCGTGGTCGTCCTGCACGGAGGCCCTGGTAGCGGCATCTCCTCCATGGCCCGGCGGCATTTCGACCCCGATGCCTACCGGATCATCCTGTTCGACCAGCGCGGTGCCGGCCGAAGCACTCCGCATATCGGCAAGCCGGACGTCGACCTGTCGGTCAACACCCTCTGGCACCTCGTCTCGGACATGGAAAAGCTGCGCGAACGGCTGAATCTCGACCAGTGGCAGCTCTTCGGCGGCTCGTGGGGCGCGACCCTCGCCCTTGCCTACGCCGAAACGCACCCGAGCCGCGTCAGCGAGATCATCCTGCGCGGCGTCTTCACCGTCCGCGGCAGCGAGCTCGACTGGATCTACAACGGCGGCGCCGCGAACCTCTTCCCCCGCGAGTGGGAAGCTTTCCTCGCCCCGATCCCTGAAGATCGCCGCGACGACCCGCTGTCGGCGTACCGCGAACTCGTCTATCACCCCGATCAGGCGATTCGGGAGCGCGCCGCCCTCGCCTGGAGTATTTGGGAAGGCGCGATCGTCTGCCTGCGCCCGGATCCGGCCTTTCACCACCAGTACGCGTCGCCGGAGTTCGCGGTCACGTTCGCTCGGCTGGCGCTGCACTACTTCTGCCATGGCGCGTGGCTTGAGGAAGGGCAGCTGATCCGGGAGGCCGGGAAGCTCTCCGGGATTCCCGGCGTGATCGTGCAGGGGCGGTACGACGCGGTGTGCCCGCCTGCGACCGCGTACGAGCTGCACCGGGCTTGGCCCGACTCGAAGCTGGAGCTGGTGGAGGCGGCCGGGCACGCGGTGACGGATCCGGGGATGTTGGCCGCGCTTCGGGAAGCCACGGACTCTTTCCTGTCAATCTAAGACGATGCCTGCTCACCCCGGCCATCCTGGCGCGCTTTAGCCAGCGCCAAGTCTGAATGACACGCACTAAGCCGTAATTGACTGCCCGAAGAGGTATACCCTGCCGAAACGGCGGTCAACTTTTGACCCGGCATAGGCCAGTCAGCCACCTCGACAGGCTCGTCACTGATCTTGACCCGATCGATAACGCCGATCTCACCTGACGGAACCCGAACACGTAGACCGTACGGCATTTGCTTGACCACCTCGACAGTGACAATTTCCCATTTTTCCAATCGCGGAAATCCTTCGATCATCTTCTACCACTCCATGGCGACCTTGGAAACTTGTTCAGCTCCCCGAAGAGCTCCTTATATACGACGTATTCTACCTGCCCTGGCATAAAGTCGCCCATTTCTTCAACCAGACCATCGTCGATGTTCTTTCGCAGCCAAGCATTTGGCACTTCGACCTTGAACCCCACACCATGAGTGCTCGACGAACCCCTGGCCCACAAGGTTGCTGTCAGCTCGTTGCCGAAGTGCGCGGCACCGTCGAATTCGCCGTCGCTGGACCGCGGGAAGTGAGCCTCGTTCAGTCCTTCATCCAACTCAGAGCGACCTCTTTCGATCGGTGACGTCCGGTAAAGAGTGGTGGTCTCACCGCAGTTATGCGTCAAGACGGGTGTCTGGCCTGCGAGGACGTAGTACGTGTGGTCGGTGTCGACGGTCAGGTTGTAGACCCGTCGCGTCTCGGACCAGGACCGGGTGCCGGTGACCGTGGCGTCCCGATGATCCCCGGTCTCCAACCGATGACCAGGCTTCAGATCGACAGCGTTCGACCAGCGTTTCTCCGAAGCCACCCAGAACGGATGCTCATCCGTCGCCACCACAGACCCACGACCGGCCCCACTCGCGACACCGACCTCGACCAACGTCCGCTTACTCGCATGCGACCGCGCATCCGTCACCACCCGAACCGCAGTGCGACCCGTCGTCGGATCCTTCGCCAGGACCTTGTCCCCGACCTTCACATCCTTGATCGGCTTCCGAGACCCGTCACCCATCACCACCAGCGTGTTCGGATCAAAACTGTTGCTGGTAGCACAACTCCCGGCCGCCCCACCAGACGACTCGTCGTGATGCTTACCCCGGCCCTTGTTCCGCCCAGACAAACCACCCAAGCCAGACAGAAGATCATCAGGAGAAGCCCCCGACTGAGCAACCTCCGACACCGCCGACACCGTCTCCGCGACGTTCTGGACGACAGCCCCGTCCCCCACCACCTGCTTCTTGAAAAAGTCCGCCACCTGGCCGGCATCCTGCACATTCGCCTTGAACGACTGCACAATCCGAGCAGGCATCAACGGCGACGACGACACCAGATCCGTACCCTTGAACACCGGCTTCAACGCCGCCTTCAACGACGGAATCGGATTCCGCTTCGCCGTCCGCTCCGCAGCACCCCGCGCAGCCGCAGCTGCAGCCTTCTTCTTCGCCAGGATCGCCGCAGCCCGCCGAGCCGCAGCCGCGGCGGCCGCAGCAGCCGCCTTGCGAGCAGCCGCTACCGCGGAAGCCTTACGAGCGGCGGACGCGGCAGCGTCACCAGCGGTTCGCCGAGCCGCACCGGCGACATCATCGCCATAGCGACGACCGACACCGATCGCATCGTCAGCATGACGGCCCGCTCGCCGGCCATTGCCGATGAAGTCGCCCGCCTTCCGGGCCCACTTCGCCGCGGTCGCGGCGTTGCCACCGAACGGAATCGCGCCCGCCGCCGACCAGGCGGCGTTCTCCCAGTCACCCTCGGCCGCGTAGATCGCGGCGTTCGCGAGGTCGGCGATCTCACCGATACCGGGGATCATGCCCGCCACGTCCAGCGCGGTGTGCACGATGGTGCCCGCCTTGTCCCACAGGTCACTGAACCAACCGTGACCATCCGGGTCGAAGTAGTTCAGCGGGGAACCCAGCACGTACGAGTACCTGTTCGCGCTGATCGACGGCGAGAACGGAAGATCGATGCTGTCGCGAGAGGCGAAGGTGCCGGAACCCGGCTGGTACCACCGCGCCCCCATGTTGACGTTCCCGTTGTCGGGATCCGTCCAGTCGCCCTGGAAGCCGACAGAACGCTGCACACCTGTCGACGCGATCCGCTTGCCGTACGGGTCGTACGCCGTCGAATCGACGACGCCACCCGATGCGGGCGCCAGCGCGCCGACGACATCGCCGTGCCGGTCGGAAAGCGTGAGCCGGGAGTCGGTTCCCTGCGAGAGCGACACCAAGGAACCGTCGGGACCGCGTCCGAAGCGCGAGACACCGTCGCTGACAGCGTCTCGTTCCATGCCCGCGTACGAGAACTTCTGTCCGCCTCGGGTCGCGAGCCGGTCGAAGTCGTCGTAGGTGTACTCGGTCGTGCCGAACTTGGTCAGCCGATCGAAGGCGTCGAAGGAGTACTTCTCCTCCAAGCCGGACGACGTGCGTGAACTCAGTGAACCGCGCGGCGAGTACGCGTAGGTGTAGTCACCATCGGCGAGGACACGGTTCCGCTCGTCGTAGCTCGCGTTCTTGTCGCCGGCTTTGACGCGGTTGCCCGAGTCGTCCCAGCCGTACTCGGTCGCCTTACCCGCCGGATCGGTCCAGGAGAGCATGCGTCCCTGGAAGTCGTACGAGTAGCTGTTCTGACCGGAGCCTGCCAGCCCCGCGGTGCTCTTCGTCTTGACCCGGTCATTCGGATCGTAGGTGTAGGCGATCGAAGAGAGGACCGATCCATTGGCCTCCTTCAGGACATCCGACTTCGGCCGTGCGAGGTTGTCGTAGTCGTAGGTCCGGACCCGACCGGCGCCGTAGTCGACCGTCTTGACCTTGCCGGCTTCGTTGTAGCCGTAGGTCAGTTTGCCGCCGGTCGCGCCGTCGGTGACGGAGTCCAGCCGTCCCTTGAGATAGCCGTAATTGGTGGTACCGGCGGCGTCCTTCCGGGTGATGACGCGCCCGGCGGTGTCGTACTCGAACGACGACGCGCCGGAGGCACCGGTCGCGGTCAGCAGACCACCGCGGTCGTTGTAGGTGTACGCGTTGTTCCCCGCCACCCGCAGACGGCCGTCGGCGTCGTAGGTCCTTGCCTTGCCGACGGTCTGTGCCTCGGCGCCGGAACCGGTCTCCGTGAGCATCCGGTTCAGCGCGTCGAACGTCCGGTCCCGGGTCACGTTTCCGGGCGCGGTCAGCCTGGTCGCGTTGCCCGACGCGTCATAGGACTGCGTCCAAGTCCGATCGGCCTCCGCGGGGTGTGCGGCGGTGGACGGTTCGACCACCGACTCCGGCAGGTTCAAACTGTTGTAGGTGAAGACGGTCTTGTTCGATCGGCCGTCGGTGAACCTGGTGCGGTTTCCTGCCGCGTCGTAGCCGAACGACGTCGTGATCGTCTTCCCGTCCGCGACAGGCTCGATCTGGCCCGACAGCCGGTTCGCCGCGTCGTAGCCGAACGTGGTGACGCGCCTTTCCCAGTCCTCCGCGGTGCGCATGTTGCCGGCGAGGTCATAGGTGAACTTGCGCTCCCGCAGTGCGGGCTGGCTGCCCGTCCACTGTGCGTCAACGTCGAACTCGGCGACCATGCGGCCCGCCAGGTCGTAGTTGAGCCGCTTTGTGACGCCCGCACCGTCGCTTGCCCGGACCAGACGACCCTGCCGGTCATACCCGCGCTGGGTGGTGATCTCCGCCGGGTCGACCACGGCGATCAGCTGGTTCAGCTTGTCGTAGGTGCTCTTGGTCTTCTCACCCGCGGGGTTTTCGACCAGAACGATGTTGCCTGCGTCGTCGTACCGGTACTTCGTGGTGTACGAGGTCAGGTCCGGGAACCGCTCCACCGCGGTCGACGTGACCTTGCGACCCAACTCGTCGTAGGTCGCCTTGACCTCCGCACCGGTCGGCGAAGTGGCCGACAGCGGCAGACCGGTCAGTGTGTACGAGTACTTCCAGACGCCACTGGCCGTGCCCTCGGCCTGCGGGTCCTGCCGCTCCAGCAGCCTTCCCAACTGGTCGTAGCGCAACTCGGTGGCGTGGGTCCGGGCGTCGATCTGCTTGATCACGCGCCCCATCGAGTCGTACCGGATCTCCTTGCTCGGAGTGACCGGCGTCGTGCTCCCGGGTGGCGTGTACGACGGCAGGCTCGATTTGACGAGCTGGCCGAGCCGGTCGTACTGCGCCGTGGTGATCCGGCCGACCGGATCCTTCGTATGCGTGACCGATCCGAAGGTGTCGTACCCGGTGACCATGGTCGCCTGAGTGTCGGTGGCCGCGCCGCCACCGGATTCGGTACGGACTCGCGGCCCGGTGGCCCGGATGGGCCTGGCCAACTCGTCGTACTCCATCTTCGTGGTGAAGGCGTCCAGGGGCGTCTGGTCGGCGTTACCCCGAGGATCGGTCACCGCGATCGGCATCCCGCGCTCGTCGTACCGCCACCGGGTGATCAGCTTCTCTTGACCATTGTGGACAGTCTGTTGGAGCCGCTTCCCCGTGGAGTCGTAGAGGAAATCCGTGGTTTCGGTGACATTCGTCTGTCCGGTGCCGGTATTCGAGGGGTTTCCGGATTTCTCCGATCGGACGACGTTACCGCCGCGGTCGTAGGTGAACTGCGTACGCCGTTCGAGCCCGCCCGAGTCCTCGTTCGTCAGGATGAGCCTGCTGACGGCGTCGTACTCGTAGGTCGTGGCCCGGTTGCCGGCGGTGGTCTGCTTGGTCAGGTTTCCGGCACCGTCGTAGGTGTTGTGCTCCAGCAGGACGTCGCGGACGTTCCCGGTGACCGGATCGCGGTACCCCTCGGCCACCACCTGCGCGATGAGATCGTTGGCGTAGTAGTTGTTCCGTGTCGTCCTGCCCATCGCGTCGACATGCAGGATCTGCCTGCCCGATTCGTCGTACCGGAAGGACTCGAGCACTGTCGGCTCGGAATTCCCGGGATCGGGATCACCCTCACCGTCACCGGGCCTGCCGTCGCCGTCGGCCGGGTCGACCACACCACCGTGCCAGCCGTGAAGCCGGATCTCCGCGACCTCGTTCCGCGCCGTGTACGCGTACGACCTCTTCACACCGCTCGCGTCGATCACGAACGTCCGGTTGCCGAAGACGTCGAAGCCGTACCGGGTTTCCTTGCCTTCGGGGTTCACGACATGGACGAGCCTGCCGTGATCGTCGTATCCGCGTTTCGTGACCCGCGTCTGATCACCGCCGGTGAGGTCCGAGACCTCCTCCTGCTCGACGTTCCCGTCCTTGTCGTAGAGCGTCGTGGTCCGGGCGGTGTGCTTCACACCGGTGACGGGGTTCGTCGTCCCCGGCCCGGTCTCCGCGATCACCCGCGACAGCTCGTCGTACTCGTACGTGGTCTTGATGCCGTCGGGGTGTTCCGGCGTGTAGACCGTGGCCGACGTCTTGCGCCCGCCCGCGTCGTAGCCGAAGCGGGTGCGCATCCCGGCCTGTTCCTGGATCTCGCCGAGGTCGCCTGTGGCGTAGTACCGGTAAACCGTGTTGTCACCGAGTGCGCCACGCGTCAAGGACAGCAGGTCGGCGGGGACAGGACGGAGCGGGTTGTCGAGTGATTGCTCGGTACCGTCGGTGTAGGTGTGCGTGACGGTGCCGCCGTCGGGCATCCGCTGGGTGAGGAGATCTCCCTTGACGGTGTAGGAGTAGGTCGTCAGGTACCGGTTGTCGGTGGCGTCCGTCGACCTGCCGTCCCTGCTCCACGCGACCTTGTCGTTACTCGGGTCCAGCGGATTGTTCGGGTTGAGGAAGTAGCCGAAGTACTCGGTCTGGCACTTCGCCGCCATCAGGCACGTTCGCTTGCTGGTCACGTTGCCGCGCTTGTCGAAACCGAGCACGACCTCGTTGAGGTTCTCGGAAACGATGGTGCTCTGGTTGCCGTCGTCGTCGTAGTCGTAGCTACGGATCCCGTAACCGACCGGCTCACCGGGCTTGTCTTCCGGACGTACGCCGAGTCCCAGCGGCGTGACCATCCGCAGGATGCGACCACGGACGGGGTCGTAGTCGAAGGTGTGGTCGCGGTTCCCCGGATCCGTGAACTTCACGGTCCGGATCAGGTTGTTCTCCTCCCCGGTGATCACCGGGGCACCGAGCCGCCACACCCCGCCGTTGCGGTCGGTGTAGGTCTTCACCCGCTCGTTGACCGTGTCGTACCCGACCTCCGCGGCCGTCTTTCCGCTGGGCAGGACGATCTTGCTCAGCCCTTCCGACGGCTGCGCGGCTTGGAAATGTTCACGGACCACGGTGTCGCTGAGGGGCTTGCCGTAGACCGCGATCTCGTCGATCGCGCCGTTGAAGTACCCGTGGTCGTTGGCTGGCTTCGCCGGCCAGTTGCCCGCGATGAACCCGGCCCCCGCGTACACCTTGGTCTGGTTGCCGTGGTCGATCACGCCCTGCTTCGTCCCGGCCTGGACACCGTCCAGGTAGAGCCACTGTGTCGCCAACGCCCCGGAAAGCACGACATGGTGCCATTTACCGTCGTTGACCGAGGCGGCGGTGCGGATCGGATTGGTCGTGCCGTCGGAGAACTGGCCGTACAGCTTGCCGTCCGTACCGACGTAGAGTGCCGGCGTATAGGCGTTCTGCAGTGCGCCGGTGATCTCGTTCTGCTGGTAGCCCAGCAGTACGCCGGATCCGGTGGTCTTGAACCACAGTTCGACAGCGAGGTCCCTGCTCTTCTTGACCGCCCCGTCTTGAAGCTGCAGTACCGAACTCGAGCCGTTGAACGTCGCGGCGGTGTCGCCCGAGCCCGGCAGCGCGCCGGGGGCGCCGAGGACGACGTTCTTGTACTTCCCGTTGTCCTTGCCCCGGTTGAACGCCACCTGACTGACCGCGACGTCCCCGGTCAGGTCACCGAGCCGCCAGTACGCGTCTGGCGACGCGTCGTTCACGACCGTGCGGAACCTGGACTGGTCCGTGTACTCGTACTGGGTGGCGTTCCCCCGGGGGTCTTCGACCCGCCGCAGCCGGTTTCCTTCGTAGAAGTACCTCCAGTTCCGCACCTGGCCGTTGATCTCGGTCGCGAAGACGCTGGCGACCTTGCCGTCCTGTACCAGGAAGACCAGTTGCCGTTCGCTGGCGATGTCCTGCACGCGGGACAGGTTGTTCCCGTCCCACTTCACGATCGCACCACGTCCGACGCCGTCCGTGTAACCGGTCAGCTTGCCCGACGGGTCGAAGCGGTAGGTGGTCGCGGACTTGTCGATGAGCCGCCAGCCGCCGTCCGGTGTGGACGCGAAATCCGCGAATCGGCCTTGAGGAGGGGCATAACTGCCGTCCGGGTTGAGACCGAAGCGCAGTTGCTGCCCGTCGGGATAGGTGACGAGGGTGTTCCCCGCGTAGTCGCGGACCACCTTCATGTCGAATTTCGTCGCCCAGCCCGTGCCGAACCAGTGGTCGCGTCGCGGGTCCAGCGAGTTGTACGTGCGGGTCACACTCAGTTCGGGGCCGGCCGTCGGAAGCTGGACGTCGACCGCGCTGGAGTAGTAGTTGCCCACCATCGGATCGAAGTCACGGTCGGATCCGCTGTGCGGCGTCATCGCCATATGCGAGGTGATCGCCGGCTGCGGGACCGCGCTGAGGATCGCGCTGAACGGGAGCGGTTCGCTCTCGTTGGCACCGTCGAACGCGAACGACCGCCAGAGATAGATCTTGTTCCAGAACAGTTTCTTGTCCGGCACCGTCCACGTGGGATTCGACTGGTACGCGGAACTGAAGCATTCGACCGGATTGTCGTCGTCGCCCTTCCGGCACACCTCGAACCGGTACTTCAAGGTGCTGCCGGGCGGCGGATCGACGTCGATACCGTTGGCCCACAGTTGCGGCGTCAGCGTCTGGACGGACGCGCCGTTGGGCGGATACTGATGCTTGATGAACGGCGGCACGTCGTAGACGTCGAGCCCGATCCGAGCCGGTGCGACCTGGTGGTCGGTGAAGTAGTCGCCCGGTTTGCGGACCATGCTGAAGTCGAGGAGGTAGCTACCGACGCCGATCCCCTTGATCTCGGCGTCGAGCGTCACGGACGCCCCTCGCGCCACATCACCGGGAAGTTCGGCGGCCAGCTGAGAACCGACCGGCGTCCCGCTCCGGTCGAAGGCGCGGTAACCCAGCGCGAAATCGGCCCGAGTCCACGGCTGGGCACCGCGGTTGGTCACGGTGATCTTGACCTTGCCCGGCGTCACCCGGGTGACCGGCGGTTCGGGGGTCGCGCGGTCGACGCGGTACTCGGCGTTGTACGGCGAATGCGTCACGTACAGCCGGGGCGGGTTCGCCGTGCCGAATCCGGTGAACCGCTTCCACGCGGCCGGATCGTCCGGGGCCCGCAGGGCGAGGCCGTGGTTCGCCGCACCGCCCGCCCACTGCTGGACCAGGTTCCGGCCTTCGGCACCCAGATCGACGAGTTCGTGCGCGGTCGGACAGTTGGACCTGGTCGCCAGCGGGGCCATGTAGCCGTGCGAGAACACGCCGCTGCCGAGCGCGCCGCCGATCGGCGGCGTCCCGGACGAACCCCAGTCGGCGGTGACCGGGTGCACGAACATCGGGCGGGGCGCGCAGGAACCGGACCAGAAGTTGGTCAGCTGCAACTGGGCTCCGAAGATCCGGTTGTCCTTCAGATCTCCGCCGATACCACCGAAACGGAGATAGCTCGAGGCCGTCTTGCCACCGCTGCGGCCGATGCGCAACTCGTCGACGTTGGTGCGGCGCTGACCGTTCTCCACCAGCATGTTGCCGGTACTGACCGACTCCTTGACCACGGTGGGGTCGACCCGGACGGGATAGACCCGGGCCGGATCGCGCAACCAAGCGGAATCCAGTTCGACACGCAGGATCTGGCGGCCGTCACGGGACAAGAGCCGGTAGGTGACACCGTAGGAGGTCGCGGGCTCGCCGCTTTCCTGTCGGCTCGAGTCGAGCATGTAACCGGCCGGGACACGTAGGACCACCGCGCCCGCCTGGTCGACGAAGACCACCGCGCCGTCGACGATTCTCGCTTCGAGTCCCTTCAGATCGAGAGCGAACTCCCAGGAGTGAGGGGCGTCGGGGCGCTTGAGGACGAACCATTCCTTGGCCGCGCCCGCGGAGAACTCGACCTGCAGGTCGGCGTTCGGCAGGACATCGGGGTAGCCGACGGTGTTGCCCTCCGCGCGTCCGGCCGAAGCCCGCGCGCCCAGCAGCGTGAACGCGGCTTCCTGCCCGGCACCCGGACTGACGCGCATCGAGCCTGCCGTCTGCCCCATATGGACCTGAAGCGCGTCGCCAGCCTTGCGCCATCCGCCGGCCTGGTCCGGCACGGCACGCGCGTCGACGGCGCCGTAGCCGCCCTCGGGCAGCGGATAGTTCAGCGGGGCCTGGCCATAAATCGTGGTCTGCGTGCCGTCGGGGTTGTCGTAGACGCTGCTGTGCGAGGTGCGCTGTTGCGGCAGTTCTCGACTGGCTTGCGCGTCGAATCCGCGCACCTGGGTGGCGGGCGGCGGAACGGCCTTGGCGCTGCTGTGCTTGTCCGCCGAGGGTTCGGGGAAGGTAAGAGGCGGGTACTTCGACTGCAACGACGCGGCCGTCGCGCGATTGACCGCGGGAGCGGCGGCACTGTCGAGGGTCGGCCGATCCGGAACATTCTCGGCCGACCCCGACTGCTGCTTGGGCGCGTCGGCCGCGGCCGCGGCACCCGCTTCGCCCGAAGAGGGGAACCTTTGCGAGGCCGCCGGCCCCAGCGTCGCGACCAAGGCGACGATGAGCAGCAACGCGAGCGTCACCCGGAGTCTTGCGCGCAGGACTGGTCTACGACGGATCCGCTTCATGACTTCCCCCCATGGAATGCCCACCCAGGACAGCCCTCGGCTCCTTCAGAGCAGGTCAGCGAGTTGATATTGGTGGGTCACGACGAACTCGGCAAGACCATTTCCCGAAATTGGGCCGAATGGCCGTGACCTTTTGGACACGACCAACTGCCCAGTCAGGAATCGAACTTGCGTTCGACATCGCAGAATGCTTCGCCGACGGATGAGCTTCATCACAAATCAGCGTTGAACGTTGATCGAATCACGCTTTCGGTCGAATGACTCCACGCTGGCCAACCGCTAGCGTCCGGCGTGCTCATAGCCAAAACGAGGGCGCTGGGGGCGGATCGTCGCGTGGCGTTACAGAATGAGCGACTCTGTCGCACCGTCGCATTTTTTGTGCGTTCGTGAGCACTTTCCGCGCATGGCACTCTCCGTATTCGGAGAAGGAAGGTCCAATGCGGACTCGAAGATCCCTGGTCGTCTCTGCGGCCGTCACGGTGCTGGTCGGCACTGTGGTCACGACGGCACCCTCGGCACACGCCGCGCCGGTACTGCCCACGGGGTTCGCCCTGTTCGACACACCCACCGGCCACCAGGCCGGAGATCTCACCGACGCCGCCTACCTCCCGGACGGCAGCGCGCTGACCACCGGCCGCCTGGGAGCCGTCCAGCTGACACCTCAAGGGGGCCAGCCGACCCAGATCGCCTCACTCCCGGTGTACACCGCCGGTTCGCTCGGCCTCACGGGCATCGCGGTGGCGCCGGACTTCACCAGCAGCCGGGCGGTCTACACCACCCGGGCGGTGTCGACCGGTTCCTCCGCGATGTTCCGCCTCAGCAAGTGGCGGGCATCCGGGACCGATGCCCCCACTGCGTTGGTGGACGAGTTCATCGTCCTGGAGTTCCCGGTCAACACCGACAGCAAGGGCATCCAGGACGTGGCCGTGGACCCGTCCGGCGCATCGCTGTGGGTCGCCGTCGGCGACAACGCAGCAGTCCGTTCCCACACTGACGCGACCAAGGACAACGTCGACAAGTTCGCGCTGCGCGCCTTGGATCCGACCCATCCGACAGGCAAGATCCTCCGCGTCGACGACATCGGCCGGGGAGTGCCGGAAAACCCGTTCTACGAATCGGCGGCACCGCTGTCCTGGAAGAGCCGCAATTACGTGAGCGGGCTGCGTGATCCGCGGATCACGCTGGACCCGCGTGGCGGCGTGGTCGTCACCGACATCGGCTGGGCGGCCCGCCACGAGGTAGACCTCGCCTTCCCCGGCCAGAACCTGAAATGGCCGTGCTGGGAAGGCACGACACGAACGCCGGGCTATCGCGACACACCGGAGTGCAAGAATGTCGCGAATGCCGGGCCGCTCGGCGAAACGGTCCACGGCACCACGGATACCCTCGTGGGCGGTGTTCCCTACACCGGAGTCTCCTATCCCGGGGCTTACCGGGGAATTCATTTCGTAGCCAACAAGGGTGCGCAAACCCTTTCCACACTGGGTTTCGACAGCAAGGGCACGGTCACTCAGCCGCTCACCGCCATTGCTTCCGCGATCGGCGAAGCGGTGTCCGTCCTGACCGCTCCGAACGGCGACATCGTGGTGGCCGACGCCGCGACGTCGAAGTTGCGCAGGCTGAGCTTTACCCCCGCCAACAACGCTCCCCGCGCTGCGTTCACCGCCAGGACCGATCCGGCCACGCGCACAGTGTCGTTCGACGCGAGCGCGTCGGACGATCCGGACCGTGAGGCTCTCGGTTACCAATGGACGTTCGGTGACGGAACCACCGGAACCGGGAAGACCGTGAGTCACACGTACGCGGCGGGAGAACCGGTAACGGTGAGTCTCGCGGTCAGCGATCCGCACGGCGCCGTCGCGAACGCCGGCCAGACGGTCGTCCCGGCCGAGGCGAGCCCCACTCTCGATCTTCTCCCGCCGACGTCGACGGTCTTCTCCGCCACTGAAACAGTCCCGGTCGGTGCCAACGCGGAAGATCCGGTCGACGGACCGCTCACCGTGAGCTGGCGCGCGGATCGGGTGCACTGCCCTCGCAACGCCGCTTGCGAGATCAACCAGCTCAAGACCGGCACCGGGCCCGCGTTCTCGATCGGATTCCCGAGCGAGACCGACACCCGCGTCGTGATCACCGCCACCGCGACGAACAACCGCAGTGTCATCACCAGCAAGCAGTACACCGCGAACCCGCGGCTGGCGCGCCTCACCGTTGTCGGGAACCATCCGGCCCAGATCAAGGTCGGCGCGACCGAACAAGGAGAAGCCAGCCGGTTGGTGACGGTAGGGGCCCCGGTTTCCATGACCGCTCCGGCCTCCGCTCTCGACGCTGCGAACTTCGTCCAGTGGGCCGACAATCAGAGCGCACAACCCGTCCGGCAGATCGTCATGCCCGGCGGCGGTCTCGGCCTGCGCGCGGATTATCAGACCCCGATCCAGAAGCGGTACGCCGACGAGGCGCCCCTCCGCACACTGCTGGGAACTCCAGTGGGGTTGGAACTGATCGAAGGTGACGGGCACTGGCAGCTGTACACGTCCGGCCGTCTCTACTGGACGCAGCTGTACGGTGTGAAGACCGTCGCCGGCGAGATCCTGACCAAGTACGTCACGCTCGGGGCGCATTCCTTCCTGGGGTCGCCGAAAACCGACGAACTCGTGGCCAGGGCGGGCAACGGCCGCTACAACGACTTCGTGGGTGGTCCGCTCACCGGTGACGCATCGATCTACTGGAACTCCAGCATCGGTGCCATGGCCATCCAC
Source organism: Amycolatopsis sp. WAC 01375 (assembly GCF_003947325.1). NCBI lineage: Bacteria > Bacillati > Actinomycetota > Actinomycetes > Pseudonocardiales > Pseudonocardiaceae > Amycolatopsis > Amycolatopsis sp. WAC 01375. Next base: position 212,605 of record NZ_QHHW01000011.1, on the reverse strand, counting down.
GGGGAGATCCGCGCGAAGTGGCAGGCGACGAACGGCGAAGCCGGGCCACTCGGTTTCCCGACCACCGACCAGCTGACCACGCCGGACGGCATCGGGCGCGTCAATCACTTCAACAACAACAACGCTTCGATCTACTGGACCGCGGCGACCGGCGCGCACTACGTGATGGGCCGGATCTGGCAGAAATGGCGTTCACTGGGCTGGGAGGTGTTCTTCGGCTATCCGACCACCGACGAGGTGGCCACGCCGGACGGCGTCGGCCGGTACACCCACTTCAGCGGCAACGGTTCGATCTATTGGTCACCATCGACCGATGCCTTCGAAGTGCATGGATATGTCCGCGACCGCTTCGCGGCGACCGGCTGGCAAACCGGTGTCGGCTATCCGACCACCGACGAGACCTGGACGCCGGGCAGTAAGGGTAAGTACAACCACTTCGCCCAGGGCGGCTTCGCGCACTCGATCTACTGGCGTGCGGGAACGAACGTCGCATGGGAGGTCAAGGGGATGATCCGTCTTCGCTGGCGGGACCTCGGCTGGGAGACCTCGTATCTCGGCTTCCCGACCAGTGGCGAGTACAACACTCCGACCGGTAAGCGCAGCGACTTCCAGTTCGGTTACATCACCTACAACGGAGCGACAGGAGCGATCGAAGACCGCCGGTACTGAGTGAAAGCGCCGGTGCGGCCCGCAAAGGCCGCACCGGCGTTTCGCTGTCTACAAACGACCACCAGAAGTCGTGTCGCCGGAAAGCCGTTGCGCCAGATAGACCGGAACCGTCGAAGCCAGGATCAGGACCGCCGCCACGACGTTGACGATCGGTGCCTGGTTGGGCCGGAACAGGTTGTTCAGGATCCAGATCGGCAGGGTTTCCAGTCCGGTGCCGAGGGTGAACGTCGTGACGATGATTTCGTCGAACGACAGCGCGAACGCCAGCAGGCCGCCTGCAAGGAGGGCCGACCGCAGCATCGGAAAGGTCACCAGGCGGAACGTCGTGAGGCCGTCGGCGCCGAGGTCCATCGACGCCTCTTCGAGGTTGCCGCCCATTCGCCGCAGGCGCGCGACGACGTTGTTGAACACCACCACGATGCAGAACGTCGCGTGCGCGACGATCGCGGTGAACAGGCCGAGGTCGATGCCGAGGATCGTGCGGAAGGCGTTGTTCAGCGCGATACCGGTGACGATGCCGGGCAGCGCGATCGGCAGGATGATCAGCAGCGACACCTGGTTGCGGCCGAAGAAGCGGTACTTCTGCAGCGCGAAGGCCGCCATTGTGCCTAGCACCAAGGCGATCGCGGTCGCGGCGAGTCCTGCTCGGACACTCGTCCACAACGCGTTCAGCGCGCCTTCGTTCTCGGCGGCCCGGCCCCACCATTCGAGGGTGAAGCTCGACGGCGGCCAGCCGAAGGTGGTGTCGGCGTTGAAAGAATTGAGCAGGACCACCAGCAGCGGGAAGTAGATCACCGCGAGGCCGAGCACCAGCGCCGCGAGCAGAAGGTATTTGGTCGTCCGGGAAAGCCGCATCGCGCGCTCCTACAGGTTGTCCAGCGCGCCCGTGCGGCGCACGGCGGCGAGGTAGGCGAGCATGATCACCACGGGTACGGTCGCGACGGTCGCCGCGAACGGCAGGTTGTTGGCCGCGCCGATGTTGTCGTAGACGACGTTGCCGAGCATCTGCGACGTGCCGCCGACGATCTTCACCGCGATGTAGTCGCCCAGCGACAACGAGAACGTGAAGATCGAGCCGGCGACGACGGCCGGGAACGTCACGGGCAGCACCACCGAGCGGAACGTCCGGAACGGCCGGGCGCCGAGGTCGCCAGAGGCGTCCACCAAGGAGTTCGGCAGCCGTTCCAGGCCCGCGTAGATCGGCAGGATCATGTACGGCAGCCACAGGTACGAAAGGGTGATCACGGTCGCGAGCACGCCGTAGCCGGGGGTGTCGAGGCCGAAGGGGTTCAGCAGCCAGTGCAGGACACCGTTGCCGGACAACATGGTCCGCCACGCGTAGGCCTTCACCAGGTAGCTCGCCCACAGCGGCGTCATGACGGCGATCACCAGGAGCCGCCGCGCCCTCGGTGAGGCGAATTTGGCCATGTAGAACGCCATCGGGAAGGCGATGATCGCGGTGACCACCGTGACCAGCGCGGCGATCCCGACCGTCCGGAGGGTGATCGTGCGGTACACCGCGTCACTGAAGAGGGTGACGAAGTTGTTCAGCGACCACTCGGTCACGACCTGGCCGGTGAAGACGTCGGTGCTCCAGAACGCGGTCACGAACAACGCGGCGAGTGCGCCGAGGTAGGCGAGGCCGAGCCACAGCATCGGCGCGGAGAGCAGGATTCCCAGTCGCAGCTTGGGTTTGCGGTACAGGAAGGCAGAGGTCTTCCGCCGCGGCGAATCGAGGGTGGTCGTCATGTTTTTCCACCTAGGAATGGGACCGGGAGCGGACGGCGTTGGGGGGCACCACCGTCCGCTCCCGGAGTTCGGGAGTCAGCCCTTGATCTCGGTCCAGGCGCGGGTCCACTCGCCGTAGTCCTTGCACTTGACGTCGGTGCGGCCGTCGAGGCACTGCGTGATCGGCGTCGTCCAGTACTGGATCTTCGAGGCGTACGCGGCGTCACCGGCGTGGAAGGTCTCGCAGTGCGCCTTGTTCTTGGTTTCGGCGCACGCCTTGGGGTTCGACGGCGATTCGCCGAAGTACTCGGCCACCTGCGCGTTGGCGTTCGGACTGATGATGTGGTTCAGCCACTTGTAGGAGCACGTCTTGTGCGGCGACTTCGCCGACACCATCCAGGTGTCCGACCAGCCGGTCGCGCCTTCGGACGGCAGCACGGATTCGACCGGCGCGCCCTCGCTCTTGGTCAGGTTCACCGTCACCTGCCAGGCGGTGCCGACGACGGCGTCGCCGCTCTTGAGCGCCTGGCTCTCCTTCAGATAGTCCGACCAGTACTCCGCGACCATCGGGCGCTGCTGCTTGAGCAGGTCGACGGCGGCCTGGAACTGCTTGTCGTCCAAGGCATACGGGTTCTTGATGCCGAGTTCGGGTTTGTGCGTCTGCAGGTACAGCGCGGCGTCGGCGATGTAGATCGGCGAGTCGTAGGCGGTGATCTTGCCCTTGTACGGGCTGTTCGCGTCGAACATGACGGACCACGACGTCGGCGCCGGGGTCACCTTGTCGGTGCGCCAGGTGAGCAGGTTCGCGCCCCAGCCGTGCGGCACGCCGTAGGAAACGTTGTTCACACTGTTCCACGGGCGGTTCTTGAGGAAGTCGAAGACGTCGGCGTAGTTCGGCACGAGCGCGGTGTTCACCGGTTCGACGTCTCCGGACGCGATGAGCCGCAGCGAAGCGTCACCGGAGGCGGAGATGACGTCGTACTGTCCGGTCTTCATCAGGCTCACGGCCTCGTCGGAGGTGCCGAACGCCTTGACGTTGACCTTGCAGCCGGTCTCCTTCTCGAAGCCGGTGACCCAGTCGACGGCCGGGTCGTTGGAGCCGTTCTCCGCGTAGCCGGGCCAGGCCAGCACGTTGACCTGGCCTTCCGGCTGGCCGAGTTGCGCGAGCGCGTCGAGCTTCGGCGGGGTGAAGCCCTGCCCGCCGGGCGCGGCCGCGGTCGAACTGGATCCGGAGGTTCCGCAGGCGGCCACGAGCAGGCCGGCGCCGAGCAGGCCGGCGAGCGCGAGTTTCCTGTTCTTCATTGAACAACCTTTCGGTGCTGGGGAGAACTAACCGGCTTCGGGGACGCGGAAACTGTGTTCGTGCCGCCAGCTCAGGCGGACACGGCCGCCATCGAAGCCCGCGGGTTCGGCGGTGTTCTGCCGGACCACGGAGAGCTGGCCGCCGGCGTCGAGGGTGACCTCGTAGCGCACGGTCGCGCCGGCGTAGACGGTGTTGGTGACGGTGCCGGTGGCGCTGGTTTCGCCGACGTCCGCGGATTTCGAGAGATCGGCGTCGATGCGGATCTTTTCGGGGCGGATGCTGAACACACCGGGTTTGCCGATGATGTTCTCGGCGCCGCCGCCGCTGAGCAGGTTCGAGGTGCCGACGAAGCCGGCGACGAACGGCGACGCGGGCCGTTCGTAGACCTCGACCGGTGAGCCGACCTGTTCGATGCGGCCGGCGTTGAACACCGCGATGCGGTCGCTCATCGTCAACGCCTCGTCCTGGTCGTGGGTGACGAAGATGAAGGTGATGCCGACGTCGCGCTGGATCTGTTTCAGCTCGGTCTGCATGGTGTGGCGCAGTTTCAGGTCGAGGGCGCCGAGTGGTTCGTCGAGCAGGAGCACCTTCGGCCGGTTGACCAAAGCCCTGGCGAGCGCGACGCGCTGACGCTGGCCGCCGGAGAGCTGGTCGGGTTTGCGCTCGCCGAACTCGCCGAGCCGAACAGTGTCGAGAGCGTCCTTCGCGCGTTGACGCCGCTCCGCGCGGGGGACGCGCTTCACCCGGAGGCCGTACTCGACGTTCTGCTGCACGGTCATGTGCGGGAAGAGCGCGTAGTCCTGGAAGACGGTGTTGACGTCGCGGTCGAAGGGCGCGAGGCGGCTGACGTCGCGGCCGTGCAGTTCGATCTTGCCCGCGGTCGGCAGTTCGAAGCCGGCGATCATGCGGAGCACGGTCGTCTTGCCGGAGCCGGACGGGCCGAGCATCGAGAAGAACTCACCGGGCGGGATGTCGAGGTCGACGCCGTCGACCGCGTGGACCTGGCCGAACTCCTTGCGCAGCCCGCGCAGCCGGATGGCCGGAACCGCGCCTCCACCTGCGGAAGTGATAGCAAAGGTCCCTTGCTCCCCCGCGGCGGTCGTTGGCGCTTGATGAGGCATGGCGTGCCTTTCGGTGGTCGTCACAGCGCGCTCATCACGTGCTTGACGCGGGTGTAGTCCTCGAGGCCGTAGAGCGAGAGGTCCTTGCCGTAGCCGGACTTCTTGAAGCCGCCGTGCGGCATTTCGGCGACCAGCGGGATATGCGTGTTGATCCACACGCAGCCGAAGTCGAGCTTCCCCGCCAGCCGCATCGCCCGCTGGTGGTCGGTGGTCCACACCGACGACGCGAGCGCGTAGTCGACGCCGTTGGCCGCGGCGAGCGCTTCGGCTTCGGTCTCGAAGCGCTGCACGGTGATTACCGGGCCGAAGACCTCCGTCTGGCTGATCTCATCGTCCTGCCGGACGCCGGAGATCACCGTCGGTTCGTAGAAGTAACCCTCGTCCCCATGCCGTTTACCTCCACAGTGGACCGTCGCGTGCGCGGGCAGCCGGTCGACGAAACCGGCGACCCGGTCGAGCTGGGCGGCGTTGTTGAGCGGCCCGTAGGTGACCGACGTGTCGTCGGGTTTGCCGGTGGTCGTCGCCCGCGCCTGCCGGGTGAGGGCGGCGACGAACGTGTCGTGGACTTCGTCGGCGACCAGGACACGCGTCGCCGCCGTACAGTCCTGGCCCGCGTTGAAGTACCCGGCGACGGCGATGCCCTCAGCAGCCGCTTCGATGTCCGCGTCCGCGAAGACCACTACGGGCGCTTTGCCGCCGAGCTCGAGGTGTACGCGCTTCACGTCCTTCGCGGCCGAAGCGGCGACTTCGATCCCGGCGCGGACGGAGCCGGTGATGGACACCATCGCGGGGATCTCGTGCTCGACGAGCGCGCGTCCGGTGTCGCGGTCCCCGCAGATCACGTTGAGCACGCCGGGCGGCAGGAATTCGGCGCAGATCTCGGCGAGGAGCAGGGTCGACGCGGGTGTCGTGTCGGCCGGTTTGAGCACCACGGTGTTGCCCGCGGCGAGCGCGGGGGCGATCTTCCAGACCGCCATGAGGAGCGGATAGTTCCACGGCGTAACCTGCGCGCACACGCCGATCGGCTCTCGGCGGACGAAAGAGGTATGCCCTTCCATGTATTCGCCCGCCGACCGTCCTTCGAGGACACGCGCGGCCCCCGCGAAGAACCGCAACTGGTCGACGATCATCGGCAGTTCCTCGGCCGCGGTGAGCGCGATCGGCTTGCCGGTGTTCGCCGATTCGACGAGTACGAGGCCGTCCGCGCGCGCTTCGACGGCGTCGGCGATCTTCAGCAGCGCGAGCTGGCGCTGCGCGGGCGTGGTGCCGCGCCAGGTTTCGAAGGCGGCGGCCGCGACTTCGAGCGCGCGGTCGACGTCTTCGGGGCCGGCGACGGCGGCGGTGCAATACGGGCGGCCGGTGACGGGATCGACGATGTCGGCGACCTGGCCCGACGCGGATCCGCTGTACTCACCGCCGATGAAGTGCTTCAACTGCTGCACGAGAGCTCCTGGCTACTGGGCCTGGGGGCGTGAGGCGATAGCAAAGGTCCCCTGCTCCCTTGTGGGGCGGCGCGGGAGCTAAAACATATAAGTCCAGATGTTAAATGACAAGACGATGGGGCAAGATTGGTTCCATCGGGTAGCGGTACGGGCGAAGGGCCACCATGCGTAAGGGGATGTCGCACAGCGCGCGATCAGCGATGTTCGCGCCGCTCGACCAGATCGGCCGGGCGGAAGCGGTCACCGCGCGGCTGGTCGACGCCATCACTCTCGGGCTGCTGGCCGACTCAGAGCAGCTGCCGAGCGAAGCCGAGCTGGCGTCGCAGTTCGGTGTCTCCACCGTGACGGTTCGCGAAGCGCTCGTGGCCTTGCGGCAACAGGGGCTTGTGGAGACGCGACGCGGCCGAGGCGGCGGAAGCTTCGTGAAGACGCCTGCCAACCCTTCGGCTGCTTCGTGGCGAGAGCGCCTTCGCACGGTTTCGCTGTCCGAACTCCGTGACGTCGGCGATCACTATCTCGCCATCGCGGGCGCCGCGGCCAAACTCGCCGCCGAGCGGAGTTCGCCCGAGGACATCGAGCGTCTCGAATTGGCGACCGAGGACATCCGCACCGCCACCGGCGCGGAGGCATCGCGCGCCGAGCGCCAGTTCCATCTCGAAGTCGCCGCGGCCGCCCAATCACCGCGGCTGACCAGAGAAGAAGTGCAACTGCAGAGCGAACGAGGCGGATTGCTGTGGCTGCCGCTCGAGCCGCACGGCACCCGCGAGAACGCCTACGCCGAACACCGCGCGATCGCCGCCGCCATCGCGGAGGGCGACGGCGAGCTGGCCAGAAAGCTCACCGAGGAGCACATCCTCGAAGCGATAGACCGGCTGGCGGACGTGCATTTAGACCTTCTGGCCCCTTAAGCTGCGGCATCCGCGCATCCGAGGTGAGCATCGTGAACGACACACCGTCCGCCGGTTCCGAGGTCGTGGAACAGGTATCCACCCTGGTCGAGGACGTCTTCGGCCGACTGAAGCCGGTACTGGCCGGCGCCGAAGGGCTCCTGGCCGCATCCGCCGATGCCACCGCCGGAGACCTGACCCGCCTCCGGCCGCAGGTCTTCGACGTCCTCGGCGGCCTGGTCGTCGGTGCCGGGTTCATCAGCGCGCCGAACGCGCTGACCGATCAGGAATTCGCCTTCGAATGGTGGACCGAGACCGGCGACGCCGAGCCGGCGCAACTGGTCATCAGCCTCGATCCGGCCAGTGAGAACTTCCTGGACTACACCCGGCAGTCGTGGTTCACCGTCCCGCGTGACACCGGCCGCCGCCACATCAACGGCCCATACGTCGATTACCTCTGCACCGACGAATACACGTTGACCTTCACGGTCCCCGTCCAGCGCGCCGGGACTTTCGCGGGGGTCGTCGGCGCGGACATCTACGTGCGCGAAGTCGAGCGCCTGCTGGCACCGAAGCTACGCGCGCTCGGCGGCCGCGCGGCGCTGGTCAACGCCCAAGGCCGGGTGATCGTGTCGAACAACGCGCGCCAGGCGACCGGTTCCCTGGTGCGCGACGTCGACGTCCCGGCCTGGTGGTCCGCCGGCGCGGAGCCGGTCACGACGGAGACCGGCACGCACCTGCGACGCTGCGGAGACTCGCCGATCGCCCTGGTCAGGTCCGAGCGCTGACCTGCAGCGCGAGCCAGAATTCGGCGCGCACGCCAGGGGAATCGAGATCACGGCCGGTCAGTTCGGTGACCTTGCGCATGCGATTGCGCAAGGTGTGCCGGTGCACGCCGAGCCGCGCGGACGCCAGATCCCAATGACCGTGGTGTTCGAGCCAGCAGGTCAGTGAGGCGACCAGCTCGCCACGACCGGTCTTGTCATGGTGTCGCAGTGGCGCCAGCAGACTGTCCGAAAACGCTTGCGCCGCTTGGGAATCGACCATCTCCAGAAAACCGCGCCCAGCGTGTTCGGCGAACCGGACCAACGGGGACCGTTCGGCCTTCGCCGCTTCCGCCGCCTGTTTCGCCTGCCGGAGCCCGGCCGGGAAATCCACTGTGGACACCGGATCGGACAGCCCGGCGTGCAGCCCGCCGGTCCGGGACACCAGCAGGGTGACGGTTTCCACGTCGCCGAGCGCGACCACGAACGCCCCGGACTCGCCGAAGAACACCGACTCCCCGGACACTTCGGCGTCGAGCGATTCGGCGAGCGACCGGCGCGCGCCCGCGGCACCGGTGACGGCGAGCACGGACCACGGCGCTTCCGGGACACCGCCCCAGAGTGACTTCATCGTGCGCGTGGCGAGCTCGGTGTGCCCGGCGGCGAGCAGGTCGATCGTCCCCGACCTCAGCCGTCGCAAGGCACCGACGTGCTCGCGGTTCTGTTCCAGGGCAAGGGAAAGCAAGGATACAGCGGTGTTGACGATGTGCTGCCCCGCGGCGTCGAGCGGTTCACGGGTGCCGACGGCGAGCACGCCTCGGGCACGGGTGTCCAGCGTCTGCAGGACGACCTCGTACTCCCCCGCCACCGTCACCAGCGTGCCCGCGCGCAGCCGCGCGAAGTCATCCTGGAGTCCGTCGGCGAAGGGTCTCGCGGATGGCGAAGCCTCAGTGACCGCACCGGACGAGTCGAGCAGGAGCACCCAGCCGTCGACCAGCTTCGCCAGTTTGCGCACCACCCCGCCGGGCCCGCCCTTGCCGACGGCCGTCCTGGTCAGCTCCTGCTGCCCCTTGCCGGTGCGCACGAGCGAGGCGTATTCGTCGGCGGCGACCGCACGGGAGACCGCTCGCGTGATCGCGATGAACGGCGTCTTCCTCGGCACTTCGAGCACCGGCAGCCCGACCTCGTGCGCGGTGTCCACAAGGGACTGAGGGATGCTCTCGTGGCTGAGGCCGACGCCGAAACCGAGCCCCGCCACGCCGGCGTCGACGAGCCGCCGGATGTACCCGGGCGACGTGGTCTCATCGAGGGCAAGGCCGGTGGTCAGCAGCAGTTCACCGCCTTCGAGGAAGGCCTGCGGATCGGTCAGTTCGGTGGGGTGGACCCAGCCGATCGGCCGGTCGAGCCCGGCCTCCGCCGCACGCACCCGCAGGCCGAGCGGGCGTTCGGCCACCAGTGCGGCGAGGGTCAGTGCCATGTTGTCCAACTCTACGCCTCGATATCGACAAGATGTCGAGCTGACGCGGGCCGGGCGGGCTCCCATCCTGGAGGGCGACCCCGTCCCTCGCGTCCGCAGGAGTCTGGCCGTGACCGTCACCACCGAAACCCAGCGCAGGCTGCGCACCGAGATCCCCGGCCCCGCCTCGCGCGCACTGCAGGAGCGACGCGCCGCCGTCGTCGCCGCGGGCGTGAGTTCGGTGCTGCCCGTCTACGTCACCTCCGCCGAGGGCGGCCTGCTCACCGACGCCGACGGCAACGTCCTGATCGACTTCGGTTCCGGCATCGCGGTGACCAACGTCGGCCACGCCGCCCCGGCCGTCGTGGACCGCGTCCGCGAGCAGGTCGGCCGGTTCACGCACACGTGTTTCATGGTCACGCCGTACGAGGGATACGTCGAGGTGTGCGAAGCACTCGACAAGCTGACGCCGGGCACCCACGAGAAGCGTTCGGTGCTGTTCAACTCCGGCGCCGAAGCCGTCGAGAACGCGGTGAAGATCGCCCGCGCCGCGACCGGGCGTCAGGCCGTCGTCGTGTTCGACCACGCCTACCACGGCCGCACCAACCTGACGATGGCGCTGACCGCGAAGTCCATTCCCTACAAGCACGGTTTCGGCCCGTTCGCGCCCGAGGTGTACCGCGTGCCCGGCTCGTACCCGTACCGCGACGGGCTGTCCGGCCCCGAAGCCGCGCGGATCGCCATCGACCGCATCGAGAAGCAGATCGGCGGCGACCAGGTCGCGGCCGTCGTGCTGGAGCCGGTTCAGGGTGAAGGCGGCTTCATCGAGCCCGCTCCCGGCTTCCTGCCCGCGCTTTCCCGCTGGTGCACCGAAAACGGCGTCGTGTTCGTCGCCGACGAGGTGCAGACCGGTTTCTGCCGCACCGGCGAGTGGTTCGCGTCCACGCACGAAGACGTCGTGCCCGACCTGATCGCCACCGCCAAGGGCATCGCGGGCGGGCTGCCGCTCGCCGCCGTCACCGGCCGCGCGGAACTGCTCGACGCCGTCCCGCCGGGCGGGCTCGGCGGAACCTACGGCGGTAACCCGATCGCGTGTGCCGCGGCGCTCGGCTCGATCGAGGTCATGCGCCAGGAGAACCTCGCGGCGTCGGCGAAGCGCATCGAGGACACGGTGCTGCCGCGGCTGCGCGCGCTGGCCGAGGAGACCGGTGTGATCGGCGACGTCCGCGGCCGCGGCGCGATGCTGGCCGCCGAGTTCGTCAAGCCGGGCACCACCGAACCCGACGCCGACCTGACCAAGCGGATCGCGCAGGCCTGCCACCAGGCAGGCGTCGTCGTCCTCACCTGCGGCACCTACGGCAACGTCGTCCGCCTGCTGCCGCCGCTGTCCCTGTCCGCCGAACTGCTCGACGAGGGACTGTCCGTCCTCGAGCACGCTGTCCGCACGGAGGCCTCCAAGTGACTACATTCCCCTTCTGGGTAGCCGGAAAGCCGGTCACCAGCGGCGAGACCGTCGTCGTCCGTCACTCCTTCGACGGGAGCGAGGCCGGGTCGCACCACGTTCCGTCCACTTCGGACATCGAGACCGCCGTGCAGGCGGCGCACGACGTCCAGGAGGAGTTCGCGACGCTGCCCGCGCACGTCCGAGCGGGTGCGTTGGACCACGTGTCCCGAGTTTTGGGTGAGCGGTCCGAAGAGCTCGCACAGCTGATCACCGCCGAGTCGGGCAAGCCGCTGAAGTGGGCGCGCGGCGAGGTCGGGCGCGCGGCGTCGACGTTCCGCTGGGCCGCCGAGGAGGCCCGCCGGTTCTCCGGTGACCTGCAGCGGCTCGACACCGACCCGGGCGGCACCGGACGGCTCGCGCTGGTCCGCCGTGTCCCGAAGGGCCCGGTGCTGGGCATCACGCCGTTCAACTTCCCGCTGAACCTGGTGGCGCACAAGGTCGCGCCGGCGATCGCGGTCGGCGCGCCGATCGTGCTCAAGCCCGCGCCCGCGACACCGCTGACCGCGCTGCTGCTCGGCGAGATCCTCGCCGAGACCGGCCTGCCCGCCGGAAGCTGGTCGATTCTCCCGGTCAGCAACGAGGAATCGGCCAAGCTGGTCTCGGACCCGCGGCTGCCGGTCGTGTCGTTCACCGGTTCCGTGCCGGTGGGCTGGGGCATCCGCGACAGCGTGCCGCGCAAGCACGTCGCGCTCGAACTCGGCGGCAACGCGGCGGTACTCGTCTGTCCTGATTGGACGGATCTGGACTTCGCGGCGCAGCGGATCGCGACCTTCGCCATGTACCAAGCGGGCCAGTCGTGCATCTCGGTGCAGCGCGTCTACGCGCACGCCGACGTCTACGACGAGCTCCGGGCGAAGGTGCTGGAGCAGGTGCGCGCGCTCGGGACCGGCAACCCGCGGACGGACGGCGTGGACGTCGGACCGCTGATCAACACCGCCGCCGCTTCCCGGGTGGAATCGTGGATCACGGCGGCCGTCGAGGCGGGCGGCGAGTTGCTGACCGGCGGGAAGCGCGACGGCGCGACCGTCGAGCCGACGGTGCTCGCGAACGTGCCGGAGGACGCGTCGGTGATGGCCGACGAGGTTTTCGGGCCGGTCGTGTCGATCACGCGCGTGGACTCGGTGGAGGACGGGGTGCGCCGGATCAACGACTCGCGCTTCGGCCTTCAGGCGGGCGTGTTCACACGCGACCTGCCGACGGCGTTCGACGTGTCCGCGAAGCTCCGTGTCGGCGGCGTGCTCGTCGGCGACGTGCCGAGCTTCCGCGCCGACCAGATGCCCTACGGCGGTGTGAAGGACTCCGGCGTCGGCCGCGAAGGCCCCGCGTCGGCGATGGCGGACTTCACCGAAGAACGCGTCACCGTCCTGACCGGCCTGACCCTCTGATCCCTCTCGCAATTCGGCACCTGGTTGCGATGGTTCGTTGCGCGAACTATCGCAACCAGGTGACCAGTTGCGTGAGGTGAGAGTGGGCTTCGACGAGCGAAGGGCCGTACCAGGTCAGATAGCGCCCGGAGACCAGGACGTGCTTCGCGCCGGGGAACGCTTCGGGGCCGTCGTCCGCGGTGAACTCGTAGGGCTCGTCGGGCAGCACGAGCAGGTTCGCGTCTCCGGCCGCGAAGCGCGCTTGGAGCTCGTCGAGCTTCGGACGCGGGTAGCGCGCTTCGTCGTCCGCGTAGACGTTTCCGATCCCGACGCGATGCAGGACGTCGCCGCCGAAGGTGTCCCTGCCGAGCACGATCCACGGCTTCCGCCAGACCGGCACGACCGCCCGGAACCGCTCCGGCAGCGTCTCCCGCCAGATCTCTTCGGCTTCGACCAGCCAATCCGGCTCGGCGAGGTCGTAGGCCTGCGTGAGGATCCGCCGGATCGAGGCGAGCGCGCCGGGCACGGTCGCCGACGCCTCCATCACCCAGACCGGAATCCCGTTGGCACATAAGCGTTCTACGTCCTCCGGCCGGTTCTCCTCGGAGTTGGCCAGCACCAGATCCGGCTCGAGTTCGAGCACCTTGTCCACGTTCGGGTACTTCGAGCCACCCACCCTCGGGACGTCCAGATCGACCGGATGGGTGCAGTAGTCCGTGGCGCCCGCGAGCCTTCCCGGCGCGCTCACCTCGACAGCCTCGGTCAGCGACGGAACGAGCGACACCACCCGCGACGCCGGTTCGCGCAGCGGGACCACTTCGCCGAGATCGTCGATCATGCGCGCTCGAAGGACAGTTTCCGTTTGTCGACGTCCACTGCCGTGAGCCGGACCCGGATCCGCTCGCCTTCCGGCGGCTTCTCGCCCGCGCACTTGCCCATCACCGGCGGATTCTCGATCAGGATCTCCGACTTGGAGTCGTCGGCCCGTAGCACGATCGCGTCGAACTCCTCGCCGATGTGCTCGACCATGACCCACGCCTCGACCTGGTCGATGCAGGCACGTTCGACCTTCGCCGCCAGCGTGTCGGAGGCGGTCATCTGCTCCGGCACCTCCGAAAGCGCCGCGCGAACCCACGCGGGCACTTCACGACCGGCGCTCACGGCGAGGCAGATCTCGGTGGCGAATCGGTCGACCAGCCGCCGGATCGGCGCGGTGACGTGGGCGTACGCGCCGCCGATCCCGGCGTGCGTGGTCAAGGCGGGCAGTTCGCCGTCGAACGCGGTGTATCCGGCGCCGCGCAAAAGCCTGGTGGTGTCGGCGAAAAGTGCCATGGAGGCGGGCTGACCGGGGTCGAGCGCGGCCAGGAACTCCGACACGCTCTTGCCTTCGGGCCAGTCGATGTTCAGCGCCTGCGCGGACCGGCGCAGCCATTCGACCGCTTCGGCGTCGGGCTGGGGCAGCGTGCGCAGGACCCCGATCCCGGCGCCGATCATGATCTTGGCCGCGGCCATGCCGGTGAGCAGCGAGATCTCGGCGTTCCACGCGTCGACGTCGTTGCGCGGCCGCTGGATCAGCGCCCAGCCGCCGTCGGGATCGCCGCTGATCTCCTGCTCCGGCAACTGCAGTTCGACCGCGCCGCGCCGGATCGCGAGCTCGCGGCGAAGGCGGCCCAGCTCCGGCAACGCGGCGACCGACGGATGCGGACTCCCCGCGTCGATCGAAGCCTGGACGGTCTCGTAGTCGAACTGTTCGGTGGACCGGACGAGCGCCCGGCGGACGTTCGTCGCCGTCGGCTCGCCGCCCGCGTCGACGTCGATGGTCCACAGCACCGCCGGCCGGGTCTCCCCCGGCAGCAGGCTCGCCGCGCCCTCGGACAGCACCGGCGGGTGCAGCGGGACGTTCCCGTCGGGCAGGTAGAGCGTCTGCCCGCGGCGACGCGCCTCCTTGTCGAGCGCGCCACCCGGCGGGATGAACGCGGCCAGATCGGCGATCGCGTAGTGGACGCGGAACCCGCCGCCCTCGGCGCGCTCGATCAGCACCGCCTGATCGAGGTCCTTGGAACCGGGCGGATCGATGGTGACGAAGGGCAGACCGGTGGCGTCCTCGCGTTCCCCCGCCGACTCGAGCGGGTCGACGACCGCCGCTTCCGCCTCGGCGAGCACGTCGGGCCCGAACGACTCCGGCAGCGAGAACTCGGCTCGAAGGTGACCGAAGTCCCCTCCTGCCGCGTGTGTCCTGATCACGAGTGGAGGCACCACCCAACCCTATCCCGATCCGGCGCCGTTGATCGCCCGTTCGGGTGCGGGCCGGTCGGGTGTACGTTACGGACCGAAATGAAAACCGATACCCTTTTCAAAACGACAGGAAGGTCCGTGGCGTGAAGATCGCGTTCGTCGGGAAGGGCGGCAGCGGGAAGACCACGCTGGCGTCGCTGTTCACCGCGTACCTGGCCGGCGGCGGGAAACCGGTTCTGGCGATCGACGCGGACATCAACCAGCACCTCGCCGTCGCGCTCGGCGCGAGCGAGGAAGAGGCCATCGCGTGGCCGACGCTGGGCGACAACATGGGCCTGATCAAGGAATACCTGCGCGGCGACAACCCGCGGATCGCCGACGCGGCCTCGATGATCAAGACGACCCCGCCGGGGCGCGGGTCGCGGCTGGTCCGGCCGTTCGAGGACAACCCGATCTTCCAGGCGTGCTTCCGCGAGTTCGGCGGCGTACGGCTGGGCGTCACCGGACAGTTCGACGAGGACGACCTCGGCGTCGCGTGCTACCACTCGAAGGTCGGCGCGGCGGAACTGCTGCTGAACCACATGATCGACGACGCGGGTGAATACGTGGTCATGGACATGACCGCCGGCGCCGACGCGTTCGCGTCCGGCCTGTTCACGCGGTTCGACGTGACGTTCCTGGTGTGCGAACCGACCGTGCGCAGCGTCGGCGTGTACCGGCAGTACGCCGACTACGCGCGCGACTTCGGCGTGCGGCTGGTCGTCGTGGGCAACAAGGTCACCGAAGACGAGGACATCGAGTTCCTGCGCGAAGAGGTCGGCGACGCCCTGCTGGGCTGGATGGAGAACTCGCGGCACGTCCGCGCCGCCGAACGCGGCCGCGCGCGCCCCATCGGCGAACTCGAGACGCACAACCTCGCGACGCTGGACTCGATGCTCGCGACCGTCGACGGCGAGCAGCGCGACTGGGCGCGCTACCAGCGGCAGGGCGTCGAGTTCCACCTCCGCAACGCGCGGGCGTGGGGCAGCGGGCGGGCCGGGGAAGACCTCACGGCGCAGGTGGATCCGGAGTTCACGCTGGGCCCGGCTTTGGCGGGGCAAGACGCCTGACCTGCTGTTTTAGCGAGGAAGAGAGCAAGGGACCTTTGCTATCGCTTGGTTGCCTGCGCTAAGCAACGCTAGCAAAGGTCCCTTGCTGATCACGGGCGAGTGGGGCCGACCGGTCTTGATCAACGGAGGATCGGGGACACTCAACGTCCCCGATCCTCCGTTGATCGAGACCGAAATCTGGCGCACGGGCGAGTGTGGAGGCCTGCTGCGACATCCCCGCGGAAATCCTCGTGAGTACCACTCACGAGGGTGACCTCAGGCGCTCAGTCACCGTTCCATTTGGCGTCCTCGGCGTCGGCCTGCCGCGTGCGTTCCTTGGCGATGTCCAGGGCGCGCCGGGCCGTCGCCTCGTCCGGGTACGGGCCGAGGAGGTCGACGCTCCGGCCGCGTTCCAGGTGCTCGACCTGGTTCGTCTTGGTGTTGAAGTACCAGCCCTGATCCGGGTTCGGGTCGCTCGACATACGACAAGCCTGACATCACCCGGACGTCCTGTCATCACTTGCGATAGCGGTACGGGATCTCCGTCGGATCACCGGTCGGGCCGAACTCGGCGCCCTCGGACCGCGCCACCTTCGAGCTTTCCGGCGCGTTCTCAGCGAGCTCGTCGAACCAGCCGCGGTTCATCGGGACGCCGCGCGGCGGGGTCGCGGGTTCCGGCGGAGGTGAAGCGGGCGACACGGGCTGCGGCAGAGGAGGAGCGATCGCGGACGACGGCGGAGTCGTGACAGGCGGCTCCGGTTCGGCTTGGGACGGCGCGGCGGACTGCGCTTCCGGAGTGGCCGGAGGCACGCTCATCTGCGGAGGCGGAGGCGGCGTCTGGTTCGTCGCCGGAGGCTGCATCCGGGTTGGCTGAGGCAGAGTCGGAGGCGAGGCAGGCGGGGGTGCCTGAGGCCCAGCGGGGGCAGAGGGCTGGGCCGGAGGTACCGCTTGGCCGCCCGGCGACGCCGACCCCCCGGACGAAACAGGCGGAGCAGGAGGCACAGACCCGCCCGGCGGCGCGGCAGGCCCACCGGACGGAGGAGCAGGAGGGGCGGGAGGCACGGACGGGGTGACCGTGCGCCACACCGGTGCGGGTCCGATGTTCATCGGCGCCGGGGCGCGTGGCGGCTGCCCGGTCGCGGGCGGCGCGGCCTGCGAAGGCGGCGGAGGCGCCTGGCGCTGCGCGGGCTTCGGGATCGGGTCGAGGCACGAGACGAGCACCGTGGTGTTCGCCGGGTCTTCGATCTTCCGGCCGCTGCGCTCGCGGTAGATCATCTCGCCTTCGGTGTCCATCTCGACCAGGTAGCCGGCCTCGGCCAACTGTTCCTCGTCGAGGTCCACGAGCTTTTCGTAGCGCGACGGGACGACACGGTAGATCGGCCAGGCGAGACGGGCGTTCTCGTGATGGAACTGGGCCAGCAGTGCGGCCATCTGCTGCTGCCATGGCAGCGACATCCCCTCGGCCAGCGAACGCGGCAACACGACATAACCGGGGTCGACGCCCGGCCAGCCTTGGTTCAGCTGATCGGCCAACGGCGTGCTCGACGCCGGCCGGGCGGCGTGCCGCGCGGGTTGGGCGGTACCGAAAAGGTCGCGGGGATCGACCTCCGGGCCGTTGGCCGCCGCGGGCTTGCCTCGCCTTCCGAATTTCCGTGCCACGTTCTTCATCCTCTGCCAGTGTGCGGCCGCTTGCCGGTGGACAGGCCGCCACTTCGGGTGAATCCGATGGTCCCGCGTTCGCGATACCACGCTTTCACCATGCTAAACGCCAGGACGGACCGCCTGCGCGACCACTTCGGCCTCGTCGAAGGAGAAGTCCCGGATGTGCACCGGCACCCCGGTCTGCTGCGCCTCGACGATCTTGCCCTCGCCCAGGTACATCATCACGTGGTGGATGGTCGCCGGATTCGACGGCACGGTGGCGAGGAACAGCAGGTCGCCCGGCTGCGCCTGGCGGACCGGCAGCATCGCGCCGCCCTTGTACTGGTCCCGCGAAACACGCGGGATGATGATCCCGGCCGACTCGTACGCCCGCAGCATCAACCCGGAACAGTCGTAGCTGTTCGGCCCCGTGGCGCCCCAGACGTACGGCTTGCCCTGCTCGCCGAGCGCGAACTTGATGGCCTGCGCGGCGGCCTGGCTCGGCGGCACCACGCTGCCCACGCTCGACCCACAGCCGACGACGTCGACGATCTGGCCCTCGTTCTGCACGAGGAGGGCCGCCATCGGCTCCCAGTTGTGGTACCGGTCGGGGAAGCCGGACCGCTCCACCCGCTGCGCGGCGTCACCGGGACGCATGTTCTCCCAGTTCGGCACCGCGAGCAGTACGTCGTAGAACTTGTTGACCTGGTACGGCGGGTCGGTGACCTGCGCGACGGTGCCCCAGCCCATCGACGGCCGCATCTGGAAGATGCCGAGCGAGTCGCGGTCGCCGTAGGTCAGGTTGCGCAGCTTGGACTCGGTCATCCCGGCCTGGATCGCCACCTGCCACGCCCGCGGGGACAGCGTCCGCTGCTTGCCGATCGAGATGATCAGCGCGACGATCCCCTTCTGTTCTTCGTCGAGTTTGTTCACGTCCGAAGAACCGCGGTCGGCCTGCCCTGGCAGGGTCGGCCCGATCGACGCGTCGCAAGAGGTCTTGACGACGCCGCCCGCCTGGGCCTCCATGTGGTCGGTCACCACCTCGGTGACCTTGCTCGTGGTGACCACCGCGGCGAAGACCGCGGCGATCAGCACGCCGACGATGATCCCGATCTTCATCGGGTCAGCCCGCTTGCGTGAACTTGGTGACCCGCCATCCCGGGTTCGTCTTGACGACGGTGACCCGGACCTTGGGCCCGTCCGTCGGGACGTCGACCTCCATCGATCCGGTGACCGAGGACGCGACCTGCGGCTCCCCGGAGACCCTGGTCGCGGTGATGTTCGCGGGATCCACGGTCGTCAGTTCCCCGGCCAGGTACTCCTCGGTGGTGTACGGCTTCAGTCCGTTCAGCCACTGGTCTGTCGTCGTGCCGTCGGGATGGTTCGCCCATGCCGTCACCCACTCCTTGGCGACCCGGACCCCGTCCTGGTCGACCGGCGCGGAAGACGGCGGCGGCTGGGTGGTGATCCTCGGCGGCAGCGTCGACGTCACGGTCACCGGCGCCGCGACGCCGGGACGCGAAGTGGCTGTCGCCGAAGCACCCGGCCCGGTGGCCGTCTGTCCCGGTTTTCCGATGGCCTTCGGCAGCACGATGCCCAGCGCGGTGAACAGCACCGCGAGGATCACCAGCGTGCCGATGAGGTGGCGGGGCGAGCGCAGCGGCCAGCCCCACAGTCTGCGGTAGACCGCGGTGCGCCCGCGGTTGGTCCGGATCGGCATGGGTCACCGACCCACTGCGTGGTCTGTATCGCGGACTTCCTCGCGGACCTCGAGCCCGCGCGAAGGGCGGTACAGCACGTAGACCGGCTTGCCCGCGACGACTTCGGGATCGACGCGGCGAGGGCGCGGAGTCGAAGGCCCCGCCTGCGCCGGCACGGTGCCCGAGTGGTCGGGCGTGGTGTAGCCGCCGCCCGCGGTGTTCATCCGTGACGGCACCACGACCGGCTCCGGTTCGTCGCTCCAGCGCCGGTCGGCGACCGGCGAGGTGTCGACCCGGCGGCTCGGTACCTGGATGGGGCTCCGCCCGCCCGAGGTGAACATGGAGTCGCCCGGATTGCCCGCGGACGGGTTGTACTGACCGAACACCGGAACGCCTCCGCCGCCACCGGCGGGAAGCGCGGCCGTGCCGCCACCGCCGCCGACAGCGCCGGGCCACGGCGCTCCCGACCAGGCCGCGGCGGGCCGGATCGCGCCGGAGCCGTTGTCGAGCCGCTGGGAGCTGGCGAAGATCGTCGCTTCGGGCCGGAACCGGCCGCCGCCGACCGTCGCGCCCACGGGGCCGCGGAGGTCGCCGTCGACCACATCGTCGGTGTCGCGGACGTTCTGCCAGAACGCGTCCTGCGGGGTCGGTTCGTTGTTCTTCTTGCGGAAGCGGGAAAAGAGGCCGCCGCGGGGCGAGGGCACCGCGCCGCCGACCATGCCGACGGACATCTCGACCATCTGCCACAGCCGCCGCACGGGGCGGCCGATCATGAACAGCAACACGGTGATGATGCCCGCGAGCGCCATCTTCGTCAGCAGGGAAAGCGAGTTCCCCGCGGTGAAGATCGCCTCGAGCAGGAGCGTGTGCACGCCTGCCAGCACGGAAAGCACCATGAGGTTGAAGGCGACCGCGCCGACGACCTTGAGAATGCGCTGCATGATCTGCGGCTGGAGCAGCGCGATCAGCCCGATCAGCGGGGCCGTCAGGACGAAGATCCTGATCAGCACCTGCGCGAGCAGCACCGTGGCCTTGGCCAGCAACTGGAACAGCGAGTAGAAGATGCCCTGGCCGAGGGAAAGGAAACCGGCGCCCACGCGGCTGCCGTCCTCACCTGTGAAATAGCCCGTCGCCGGGCCGAGTTTGGTGGAGATGTCCTTGAACGCCGCCTTCTTGGAGTCGACCAGCGCGGTGTCGGCGTCGCCGCCCTGCTGGATCTGGCCCCAGGTGAAGGCACGCGCGTCCAGGAGGGCCGGGCCGTACTGGATGGCCTGCGGCGAATCCGGGCTGCCGAACTCCCCGCGGAGCCAGTTGTCGTAGACGACCCGGCAGTGCAGTTCGGTCGGGACCCGGTCCCACGGCTGGCGAGCCGCGACGGCCTCCGGGGTCGCCTGACACGGTTGCGCCGAGGGCGGCGGCGGCTGGGTCGGCGGCGGCGTCTTGGGCTCGTCGATGAAGCCGGCCTGGATGTTGGTGGTGGTCTGCACGATCGCGTTGTCGATCGGATCGAGGAAGCGCAGCAATGCCAAGGAGGACGCGGCCAGCCAGACCGCGGCGAGCCCGTACAGCGCCCGTTTGCTGACCGCCGCGAGATCACCGCGCCAGATGTTGCGGAACAACATGATGGACATGATCAGCGCGGCAAGGCCGAACAACTGGGCGTAGATGTTGTTGTAGACCTTCTCGGCCCCGGCCTTGACGGCGTTGTACAGCGGGCTGAGCAGGCTGCCCTGCAAGACGGTGTAGTGCAGCGAGTTCGTGGCACCGACGAGGTTCTTGCCGATGTTGAACAGCTGGTTGCCCGCCCAGGTGTCGATCGTCGAGTTCGGCGAGGTGATCCCGGCCAGCGGGCCGCAGTCGGTTTCGAACGTGTCCCAGACGTGCCCCGCGTACCCGTAGACGTTGTACGGGCTTCCGCCTTCACCGCGCGCTGTCGCGGGTGGGTCGAGCGCGCCGACCATGCCCGCGCCGGGCCGTTCCGGGTTCGGCGCCTCACCACAGGCGGCGGCCGAAGCCGCCGGGGCGGTCGCCACGGCCTGGAGGCCCAGGATCAGCATGACGACGAACATCGTCGCGCGGCGGCTGGGTCTGGTCTTGCCGGGCCGCGGCCCCTCTTTGAGGCGGCGGCGCAGCGCGTGCCAGCCGGCGGCGAACGCGAGCACGCACGCCAGCGTGATCACCGTGTTCATGCGGCATCCCTGCCGGTGCCGCCCTTGCCGGCGCGCGCGTGCTGCTCGCCCTTTTCCCCGTTCGTGATGTGTCCGTTTTGGACGGCGCCTTGCACTTCCCCGGTCTCGGCCGCCAGCGGGTCCGGAGCGCCGAGCAGTTGCTCCTCGGTCAGCCCGACCTCGAGTTCGGCCGCGAGTTCGAGATCCTCTTCGAGTTCGAAATCGTCTTCCTCCGGCGGAGCGGCCACGAACTGCTTCTCCTCCGGGGCGGCGAGTTCGTTGCCCGGCCTCGATGGTTTGGCGTCCGGCGAACCCGGCGTGGTGTCCATGACCCGGCGCAGGTGCTCCAGGTGCGGGCCGGAGAAGTCGACGCGGATCCGCTCCACGCCACCGGCACCGTCACCGAAGATGAACTGCCGGGGCTCGACGTCCCGCTGGAGATCGCGGGACGAGCCGGGACGGCGGCCCAGCGCCGCGACGACCTGCTCGTAGCCGACGCCGACCGGGACCTTCAGCAGGCGCAGCGCGTCGGCCTGGGCGTCGTCGTCATCGAGACGCCCCACGAACACCGAGTCCAGCAGCGCCACGAAACCCTGGATCTTCAGGAAGTCCGCAGGGATCTGCGAGGACAGCAGCACGCGGACGTTCCACTTACGCGAGTCACGTGCGAAGCGGTTCATCAGCACGCGACCGGTCGGGACCTCGGAGAGGAAGAACGCCTCGTCGATCCAGACGCCCTTGCGCAGTTCCTTCGGCTTCTCGTACACCGACCGCTGCGTCAGCCACGCGGCGAGGTTCAGCATCTCGACGCCGAGCGATTCCGCGTCCGTCCAGTACTCGCGCGGGACGCCGTCCTTGGGCAGGGTCAGGCCCGCCATGGTCAGCACGGTCATCCGGTCGTCGCGGGTCTCGGCGTACGGGTCCGCGTCGGTCTCCGGGATGAGCAGCGCCATCCGCTCGCGCATCTCGTCGAGGAAGTCCGCGACGACGACGGCGTGCTCGTGGTGCTCGCTGGAGTCCCGGCGCAGCGCGTCGATGACCTGGCCGGGGTCGGCTTCGAACCGGCCGCCGACCGCGCGAACGGCGCGCAGCAGCACGATCCGGGTCTGCGCCATCCGCGAGACCTCGTACGGCAGGACACCGGAGAGGACGTCGAGCACGAGACGGCGGCGCGTCGCGCCCGCGAGGGCCTTCTCCCGCCGCCACGAGCGCTCGGGGTCGTCCTCGTCCATGAAGTGCTCGATCTGCGGCTCGGCGACCACCCGGTACGGGTTGAGGATGCCGGGCTGCGCGTTGAGCAGGTTGATGTTCCGCGCGTACGGCCGCAACTCGGGCAGATCGCACAGGCGCGACAGCGGGCCCGACGGGTCGAGGATCGTCCAGTGCGCGCCCGCGCGGAGCGTCTTGTAGACGATGCCGCCGCCGAGGAACGACTTACCGCCACCGAGACCGGCGACCATCGCGGTCAGGCCGGAACCGTCGCGGATCTCCTGCGCCATCCACGGGTCCCAGGCCACCGGGCGCCGCGTCGCGGTCACTGTCTCGCCGAGCAGGATGCCGCGGCGGTCGCCCACCTCGGCCGTCGCCGTCGGCACCGACGACGCCGCCCACACGACCGAACCGCGCCGCATGTACGCCGCCGAAGCCAGCGGCTCGCCGGGGATGAACTCCCTGGCCAGCGCGTACTGGGCTTCGGGATGCTCGACGGCGATCTTCGGCTTGTAGAGGTCCAGGAGCTGCTGGGCCAGGCGCAGCGCGTCCCGCTCCGTCGGCCCGGACACCGCGAGCCGCCACCACGAACGCACCCGGGTGGCCAGCGCGGTGAAACCCGACGTCATCTCGTCGTCGATCTCCAGCACCCGGCCCGCCTGGCGCGCCAGCGACTGCGGCGGCTCCAGCTCGTGCTCGTCGGTGTAGTGCTTGACCTGCGAGCGGACCTTGTTCATCTGGCGTTGGAGCTCACCCGCCACTTCCTCGGGGCGCCGGACGTAGATCCGCGCGGACACCTCGACCGCGGCGGGAAGCCGGTCCGCGTGCTGGATCCACGGGTCGTCGACCTCGGGGATCTGGAGACCGTGCATCTGGCCGACGGTGAGGACGGCGAGATGCCGC
Source organism: Amycolatopsis sp. WAC 01375 (assembly GCF_003947325.1). Taxonomy (NCBI): domain Bacteria; kingdom Bacillati; phylum Actinomycetota; class Actinomycetes; order Pseudonocardiales; family Pseudonocardiaceae; genus Amycolatopsis; species Amycolatopsis sp. WAC 01375. The sequence goes on along the minus strand of NZ_QHHW01000011.1, from coordinate 189,423 downwards.
GAGACCCCGGCGTTCGACCCGGTGCGGCCGCGGACGGTGACCGTCGGCGCGTACGGCTCGGCGTGGAAATCCGCCGCGTCGGTGAAACTGGCGAGATCCTCGGGCTCCCAGGCGGCGCCGGGGACCGCGGGCATGTTGCGCGGCGCGGGCAGGCCCAGCGAGCACGAGCGGTGCATCAGCCAGGACATCTCCTCGGCGTGCACCGGACGGCCTTCGAGCCCGGCCGAGCCGATCACCTGATCGAGGTGCTCGACCTCGGAGTCGAGCGCGGCCAGCTCGGCGTCGACGGCCTCGGGCAGGATCTTGCGCAGCACCGGGGCGGCACTCTCGACCGCACGGTCGATCATCCGCCTGGTCTGCACCTGGACGCCGAGGTAGACCTCTTTTTCCGCCATCGAGCGGCCCATCAGCTGCTGCTGCTCGCCGATGAGGTAGTCGTCGAAGGACAACGCGCCCTGCACGTCCTGGGGACGGCCGACGGCGTTGTGCACGTGGGCCTCGGCCCACATGCGGATCGGGTACGGCCGGTTGGTCACCCGCAGGTGCAGCCAGCGGCCCTGAAGCTCCGCGTACTGCCCGGCGATGGCCGCGATCAGGTCGCGGCGCTGCGAATCCGACCGGAACGACCAGCGCTGCGGCGCGAGCCGATACCAGGCGTAGACCTCATAACCGGTGCGTAACAGGTGCCCGTCGATGCTTCGCGCCGCGATCGACGGGGTATAGGTGGGTATGGCCGCCTCGCCGGGCAGCCGCCTTCCCTTGCCGGCCTTCTTGGGCTGCGCGGAGCGGACCTGCTGGGGCGGGTTCCAGGCCCCTTGCTGCAGATCTCGATCACGTTTTCCTCGGCTTCCGCCGCGACCGAACAACGACTACCTCCCGGCCCGAGCCGCAGGGCGGCTCCGACGCGCTCGTGGTGTTCCCTGAGCTCCGGCGCCGCCGCCGTAGCCGTGCTGCTGGTACTGCCGTCTCCTGCGCTGCTTCGGTAGCGGGCGGGTCGCCCGTACCCGGACGCGGGACGCGCTGGCGGCGCCCCCCGTGCCCGTGGTCCGTTCTCTAGGAGTGTTGAGCTCTTTCGCCGCCATCCCGGCCACGGCGCCGAGTGGGCGCTCGTGACTGATCTTGGACGTGATCAATCTGGTGATCACGATTGTGGCGACGAAGGCCCAGGCGGTCGAGAAGAACCCGAAGCTCCAGCCCGCCCACCGTTCGACGGTGAGCACGAGCAGGAAGACCGGGATACCGACGAGCCACGCGACGTAGCGGGCTCTCCAGGGAAAAGTCGCTTTCGGCGGGCCGAGCCACACGGCATCGACCCGGTAAACCTCGTCATCGGTGCGGATACGCAACGCGAGCCCTGCCTCAGCCCGTGAAGAGGCCGGCGATCCACTGGCCCACGTTGACTCCGGCGCCGCTCACCGCGAGGCCGATGATCGCCAGCGCGATCACGACACCGGCGAGTCGGCGCATGACACCGGCGTTGTCTCCCTTGCCACCGCCCAGCCACAGCAGGAGGAGCGCGACGGCCAGCAGCACCAGGGGGATGATGTTGTCGATCAGCCAGGTGCGGACGTTGCCGGTGCCGAGCTCGCCGGCGGCCAGCGTGTCGAGGGTGGTCATGGTCATCATCGCATTACTCCCGGTGCGCGGAGAGGGGGTTCGCGCGGTTCTGGCTCGGTGGTGCTTCGAACATCATGGCGTCACGAGGCGTAGTGGTCAAAGCGCGCTCTGTAGATATCGATTTATCCACTGATCACAGAGCGAGGCACAGCACCACGACCATCCTCGGTCTCCATCATCGTTGCAAGGGTCGTCTGGTTTAACCCCGGCCACCCGTATTTCGCAGTGTGCTGACGGCCTCACTCGGTTGCGAGGCATCTTGCTCACTGTGAGTACGGGTCGGTCGCGGAGAATCGGGCCTCGACCAGTGTGACATGACTCGTTCGGTGGCTTCTCCCGAGTCCGCTGGGTGAACACGCATTCGACAAAAATCATGAGTGCCGATCAAGCGAAAGTCACACTTCCGTTACCCAAAGCGAAAACAGGGCGGCCATTTTCGCTACATAGCGTAATTATCGGCCGGTAGAGAACACATTCGCGGGAAAAGCGCCGGCTTCGACGGCCTTGCGGCTCAAAGGCCCGCACAGCTCGTGAAGGCGCTTGGTCTTCTCCTCGCCGAGATGCTCCCAAGGCCCCGCCGACGCCGCGTTCGTCGCGACTTCGAGCCGCTCGCGAAGATCGTTCCCGGCCTCGGTCAGACCGCCCTCGGCGTCCAGGATGCCCTGTTCGCGGAGCTTGGCGGCCGCGTCGTCCCACTGCTCGTCGCTCCAGCCGCGGGACGCCTTGGCGGCGGCGGGCAGGAACCCCTTGCCGGTGGCGGTGTGCGTGACGAGGGCGGCGAGCCCGTCGAGACCGTTGACGACCAGCGCGGCGATGTGGCTGTCACCGCGATGCTCACGCAACAGGGTGATGGCGTGCCAGAGCACGAGATGCGGCTCGCTCGGCCAGTCGAGACCCGCGTGCCCGGCGTACAGCGGCCTGCCGTCGCGCTGGCAGCCCCCGGTCGCCTCGCGAGCCAGCTCGGCAGCCTCGGCGACCTCTTCGGAACCGAGAGTCTCCTTGCCCAGCAGCCTGGTCAACGCCGCGTCGACGGCCTCGAAGCGAGCCTCGATGATCCTGTCCGGGCCGGCCAGCGTCCACGCGCGCGGGATGTGGCGGGCGACCAGCTCGGGATTGAAGTTGTAGAAAGTGGCCGCGACCACGGCGGAACTCACCGCGCCCATGGGCGCCGCGCGGCCCGCGAAATAGGTCATGCGCCCCGGCCGGAGGCCCGCGTCGGTGAGCGCGGCTTCCGTCTCGGGGGCGAAGTAGGTAAGGGAATGCAGTACATCGAACGTCCCGCGGAACCGTCCCGTGACCCGACTCGCTTCACCCATGGGGGCACCCTACCGGCAAGTAGGCGGGGGGCGCAGCGTCCGAAGGGGCGGCGGAGGTGTGCGGCAGGGGCTGGGGTGGGCCGTGGCGGGAGCGGCTGCGGCGGGAGCAAGGGACCTTTGCTATCACTTCGCAGGTGGGGGCGGGTTCGGGAGTCCGTGAAGGCCTCCTTCACTACCTTGAGGGTAGGTAAGGAGGCCCTCACGGACTTTCCTACTCACCCCAGGCCTGGCTGAAGTCCGTGAAGGACTCCTTGAGGGACTCTGGGTCCCTCAAGGAGTCCTTCACGGACTTCGCGGACTTCGCGGACTTCGCGGCCCGGTCCCAAGTGTCAGAACCGGCACGACATATCGGCACAGCACAGCCCAGTGCGGGCCCAACGAAAAAGAAGTACGGACGAGCCGGCGTGTAAGCCGGATCCTGTCCTCGCCTCGCCTTGCGGCTGAGCGAGTGGCGGCCATCCATCTAGGCCCGCCGTCGCCGACGGGCTCGAGCGGCCTACCCGCAGGCTCGGGCGGGCAGCCCTCGATCGCGCCTGCGCAGGAGCCTCGCGGCTCCCTCTTGACCTTGCTCCGGGTGGGGTTTACCTAGCCGTCCTGGTCACCCAGGACGCTGGTGGTCTCTTACACCACCGTTTCACCCTTACCTCCGCCCGCGAAGCGAACGGAGGCGGTCTGTTTTCTGTGGCACTGTCCCGCGGGTCGCCCCGGGTTGCCGTTAACAACCACCCTGCCCTGTGGAGTCCGGACTTTCCTCGAACCGGTCTCCCGGCTCGCGGCCGCCCCGCCGACTCGTCCGTCGGCGAATCCTACTGCACGGGTGCGGGGAGGCAGTTCAGGTTGCGTTGCCCGTCGGGTTTGACGACGAACCAGAGGTGGTCGGTGCCCTGTCCGGTCCATTCGCCGGGGCGCGCGTTGGCGAACTTGTAGAGGGGCCTGCCCGCCAAGGTCACCTGTTCGGCGCCTTCGGGACGTTTGATGGTGTCGATGAGGGCCGGGTCGATGCCGGTCACCTGCGGCGTGCCGGTGGTGGTGATGGGGGTCCACACGACGGCACAGTCCCCGAGACACGCCGAGCGGGCCTTGTGCGGGTTGTCGCGTTCGTAGCGGAAGAGGACGGCGCCGGTCTCGTCGAGGATGGCCTGACCCATTCGTGTCATGTAGACGGCGGTGAGCCGAGTGCCGGACGGAGTGTCCGCGGGGGAGCTGGGCCGCGCGGTGCCGGGCGACGGGACACGCGGGCTGGGGAGGGCTTCGGTCACCGGAGCGCTCGCCGTCCGCGACACGGGATCAGCCGCCTGCCACCACATCGCGGCGCCCACGACGAGCGCCGCGATGACGACGAGCATGGTCAACCGTGATCGGCGCATCGGGCGTCTCCGTTTCTTCCTGCGGGTCGACGGGGTTCTGCTCTGCGATCTCGTTGGTCCAGTGGAGGACGCCGGACGGGCTGTCGAGGCCGACGACGCCGACGAGGCGTCCCTTGCGGACGAAGCCGGTGACGGGCCGTTCGCCACCGACGGGCGAGGCGAGCGCGACGGTGTCGGTGCCGAGCTTCGGGATTCCGCCCGCTTGGATGCGCATGCCGTGCTGTTCGGACCAGAACCGCGGCACCGGCGCGAAGGGCCGCGAAGCCTGCGGGCCGGCGAGGAGGTTCTCGGCTGCCGCCCGGCCCATCTCGACGGCGTTGAGCCAGTGTTCGACCCGTCTCGGTGCCTCGTCGAAACGCAGGTTCGGCCATTGCGCGACATCGCCGGCGGCGACGATGTTGTTCATCCCCAGCACATGACACGTGGGCGAGCAGACGACGCCGTCGTCGAGCGGCAGCTTCGAGCCGCGCAGCCACGAGATCGAGGGCACGGTCCCGACGGCCACGACGACGCACGAGACGTCCAGGATCCAGCCGTCGGACGAGTGCAGCCGCAGACCGTTCGCCGTCGTCTGCCAGTTGTCGATGGACGCGCCCAGCGCGAGCCGCACGCCCCGCGACCGGTGCAGCGCCGAGAGCTTCTGCCCGATGTGCTTGCCGACGACCTCGCCGAGCAGGGTCGCCGACCGGCCGATGATGGTGACCTCGCGGCCGATCTCGCGCAGGCTCGCGGCGACCTCGCAGCCGATGAACCCGCTGCCCAGCACCGCGACGGGCCCGTTGTCGGCGGCGAGGTTGTCGCGCAGTTCCGCGGCGTCGGCCAGTGTCCGGACGACGACCACCCGCGGATGTCCGTGCGGCACACCGGAAAGCCGCCGCGGTTCGACGCCGCTGGCGATGACGAGCCCGTCGTACGGGAGCTCCTCCGCCCCGGGCAGATGGACGATCTGGCGGCCGGGCTGCAAATGCGTCGCCGGGGTGTTGAACCGCCATTCGGCGTCGATCTCGTCGGGCCGCGCGAGCATCATCTCCGCCGGACCGGTGGCGCCGGTCAGCAGCTGCTTGGACAACGCGGGCCGGTGATACGGCAGTTCGGGCTCGTTGCCGACGATGACCAGTTCGCCGTCGAACCGCAGTTCCCGCAACCGTTCCGCGCACCGCAGCCCGGCGAGCCCGCCGCCGATCACGACTATCCGTTCGCTCATTGTCCCGCCCCTTGCAGTCGGATCGCGCGCATCGGACAGGCTCGGGCCGCGGCCTGGACCAGCGGCACCTGTTTGGCGCCGGGTTTCCGGAGGTAGCGCAGCTGACCGTCGCCTTGTAACTGGAAGACCTGCGGAGCTTCGGCCTGACAGATGGCGTAGCGGTGGCATTTCTTGTCGTCGACGGAGATCCGCACCCGTTCGGCCCTGCCGGTTTCGCCTTCGAGCAGTCCCAGCCGGACCAGCGTCCGCGGCGGGAGGACACGGAGCACGGTGAGCACGACGGCGGGGGTGAGCACGGTGATCCCGCCGAGCCAGACGGCCGCGAGCTGCCCGTTCGCGGACGCGCCGAGCCAGGAATGGATCGCCAGCAGCCCGACCGCGAAATAGCCGGCCTGGTGGAACCGCTGCCCGCCGCGACCGTTCGCCCGGCGACCCAGCGCGGCGGTGACCGAGACGGCGATGAACAGTTCCAGCCCGACGACGCCCGCCGCGTGCCGCGCGACCCCGCCGCCGGCGAACGGGATCAGCAGCGCGAAGACGCCGAACGAGTCGTCGTCGAGGAAGAGATAGGACAGACCGTGGACGACACCGGTGGCGAGGCTGAACGTCGCGAGGACCACGTGACCGCCGCGCAGTGCCTCGTGGCCGGTGACGCGCCTGATCCAGCCGGTGGCGCTCAGCACGCCCCACGCCAGTGTCAGGCACATCGTCACGTAGGCGAACCGGCCCGAAAGCGCGGCGATGTCCCGCACCCCGCTGTCGTGCGGCGACGGGGCCGGGATGACCGCCAGGAGCGAGGCCGTCATGCGCGCCTGCCCGACGAGCCGAGAACCCGGACGAGCCCGAAGGTCGCTCCGCCGGCGATTCCCGCCATGAGCACGCCGAGCACGAGGTCACCGCCGTCGAGTTCGTTACCGCCGGTCGGCACGACCATCAGCGACGTGGTCTCGGCGATACCGGTGCTTTCGAGCAGGGTCATATGCCGCATGACGGTGTCGACGGCGGTCTGCGCGAACGAACGCATCGCGTCGTCGCGGGTGGCGGCGCGGACCTGGGAGGCGAGCCCGAAAATGCTCCCGTGCGCGGCGCGGGCGCGATTGACGTAGAGGCGGTCGAAGTCGGCGCCGCCCGCCGCGGTGATCTCGCCGATCCAGGAGCGCTGTTCTTCGGTGGGCTCGGCGGGAAGTTCGACGCGGACCTTCGAAGCGAGTGTGCGGACCTGCGCGTCGAGACGGTCGTGGTCCTCGGCGAGTTTGCGGCCGACCTCCCGCACCCGCTGCCCGCTCCCGCGCTGTTCCGCCTGACGGCCGGCCGGGCCTTCCCACAAACTCCCTTGACGTACTCGCACGAGCAGTTCCCGGTCATGGGCGTCGATTTCCGCGAAGGCAGGGGCAGGCGTTCCCACCCATATCACCAAGCAGGCGATCACCACTCCGAGCAGTCGATAGATCATTTCACCCGTCCCCGTCATGGAAGTGCCTCACTGGAAGTACGGCGAACCGGAGCGGCCGGTTCGATCTCGATACTCGCAGCCAGTGTGATGTGCATCACACGACACATTTAGAACCGTTTCCCACTGGCATACGTACCGGCCGACTAATAGCGAACAGAGCACTACTGCACATGGCTCACGGCGATAGTCTGCGCTACGGTGTACGAACCTGTGAAATCCTCCACCGTTGGGGAGGTAGCGAACTTTATGGAAGCAGTGGGCAGAGGATGCCGGATCGGCGGCGACCACCGGCCGAACGAGCTTTCCGATGAGCTGATTTCGTTGCTGTACAAGGATTTCCGGGAGACTCTGTTCAATCAGGTGCCCTATCTGACGGGCCATGATCAACAATGGACGGAGGATGTCGTCCAGGAAACACTGATCCGCGCCTGGCAGCATTCCGACACGTTGAACCGCGAGCCGGGAATGCTGCGCGGCTGGCTGCTCACGGTCGCCAAGCGGATCGTGATCGACGGCTGGCGAAACCGGCGGGCGCGACCACAGGAGGTGGAGCTGGACAGTTCCGAAAACGCCGAAATAGCGGACCGGACCGAGCAGTCACTGTCCGCACTCGTCATTTCCGAAGCGCTACGATATCTGGATGGCAAATACCAGGCCGTCATCTACGAGACGTATCTGACCGGACATACCGTCCGGGAGGCGGCGGTGATATTGGGAATCCCGGAGGGAACGGTCAAATCACGGCTGTACGCGGCCATGAGGACATTGCGACGGTCGTTAGGAGAACTGGGTTCGCGATGAGGAAGCGAAAGGTGAAACACACCGATGTGGCGGCGTACGTACTCGGTGTGCTCGATCAGGCCGAGGCGTACGCCTTCGAAAAGCATTTGGAGGGCTGCGGGCGCTGCCGCCGCCAGGTCGCGGAATTCACGTCGGTGGAAGTCGCGCTGGCGAGGGCCGATCCGCGCTACCTGTCCCCCGTCGCCACGCGGTGCCGCGGGCGGCTGTCGATGATCGCGGCCAACCTCGTCGTGGTCTTCCTGGCGTGCGTCGTCGCGGCCTTGATGTCGTCGCAACGGTCGGCCCGGCGGGTCTCGTCGGATGCGGACATCTCGACCCCTGCTCCCCTCGACGACCAGCGATTACTCCCGATACCGCTTACGTTGAAGTAGTCTGCCGCAAGCCGACACGAAGGTCTCTACGGTGCATACCGAAGTAAATCCCGAGAGCCCCTTCGGCGGGCCTTCGGTACCGAAGCGCCGAGCCGCCGGGCTACTGGGTCGAGACAGCGAACTCGACACGATCACCGGGCTGTTCCGGGCCGCCCTGCACGGCCGCGCGGTCAGCGCGGTGGTGGTCGGAGAGTTCGGCATGGGCAAGTCGTCGGTGCTGACAGCCGCCGGTGAACTCGCGAAAGCGGCGGGCTTCACCGTCGCGATCGCCACCGCGTCCCGGCTGGAGACGCATCTGAGCGGCGGTGTCGGCCGCCAGCTCCTCGAAGCGCTCACCCACGCGCCCGCCGAACCCGGATCGCCGCGGCCGCGCACGCCGCACGCGGCCGAGATCCTGCCGGACCGCCGTCCCCGGAACGAACAGGAACAGACGGAGGCGCTCGACGCCTTCTTCCGCACCGTCCGCCACGCCGCCGAACAGGGACCGGTCTTCCTCGGCATCGACAACATCCACCTCGCCGATCCGTGGTCGATGCGCTGTCTCGCCTACATCCGGCATCGCGTCGAGCAGTTGCCGGTGATGGTCGTGCTGACGTCGCTGATCGGACATCTGCAAACCGGCGAGGTCGCGCTGCTGGAGATGTCCGGGTGCACGCCGGCGACGATCCGGCTGCGCGGGCTGGGCGCGGGACACGTCGCCGAGTTCCTCCGCGTCTCCCCCGGACGGTTCGCCGAGGAATGCCGTGAGCTCACCGGCGGCAACCCGTTCCTGCTCAGCGCGCTGCGGCGCCGCCTGGTCCCCGGGATGGATCTGGACACCGCGGGGTCGGCGATGATCGGCGAGGTGCTGCGGGTGCGCATGCACGAGTACACCGCCGCGCCGAAGATGCTCGAAGCCGTCGCGATCCTCGGCGAGGACGCGAGCTTCGACCTGCTGGCGCGGCTCGCCGGGGTCGACGAGATCACCGCGCTGGAGGCCATCGACACGATGGTGCGTATGCATCTGCTGACCAACAGCCACCGGCCCGCGCTGTCCTACCGGTTCGTCCGCAACTCGGTGCTCGCCGACATGCCGCTCACCACCAGGGCGGTCAGCCAGTCGCGAGCGGCACGGCTCCTGCACGACTCGGGTGCCGCGCCGGAGCGGGTCGGCGCGCACCTCCTGGAGGCGACCGCGATCAGGATCCCGTGGGCGGTCGACGTGCTGCGGCTGGCCGCGCGGCATTCGGTGGAGGGCAACCCGGAGTTGGCGGTCCGGTTCCTGGTGCGGGCCCTGGAAGAACGGCTCAGCGAACGCAAGCGGATGGCGATCCTGCTCCAGCTCGCGCACGCGGAGTTCCACTGCGACCCGGACCTCGCGCCCGCCCGCGTCCGCGAAGCCATCGATCACATCGACGACCGCGAGACCGCCGCGTTCGTCGCGACGGCCATGATCCTTTCGCTGTGCTGCGGCCCGGACGCGCGGCTGGCGATCAACTCCGCGGGACAGTTCGCCGCGCGGCTCGACGCGGGCGGGCCCGACGCCGTCTGGCCGTTGCTGTGCATGACCTATCTCGCCGAAGCGGGCAGCAGGCTCGGGCCGCCGCCGGACTTCCGCGATTTCGAGCGGCAATGGGCACCGCTGAACGATCCCGCCGCGCGACAGAGCCGATCGGGCTTGCTCGCGCTCGACACGGTGCGGAGCGGGACGTCCTCGGCGAACGCCGTCCGGCATTTCGGGGAGGCGCTGTCCGGCGAACAACCCGAACTGTTCGAACAGCCCTACTTCTTCACGCTCGCGACGGCCGCGCTCGCCGACGAACCCGCGCTCACCGACCGGCTCTGCCAGGTGCTCGACACCAAACGCCTGCCTTGGGACTTCCACGTGCCGAAGGGGGCGCTCGCCACGCTCGCCCGCGGGATCGCCCTGCAAGCGGGCGGCGATCTCGCGCGGGCGAGCGTCCACTACGAATCCCTGGTGCGGCAGTTCGACGAACGCGGCGTCACCGGTCATTGCCCGATCGCGGTGCTGTGCGCGGCGAGACTGATCGAGGTCTCGGTCGACCTCGGCCGCCACGACGTCGCGAACGCGGTGCTGGACAAGCTGGATTTCGGGGCCACCCAAGCACTTTTCACGCACAACTACCTGCTCTACGCCCGCGGCAGGCTCCGGGCGGCCACCGGCGAGCCCGAACTCGGCTACGAAGACCTGCGCGGCTGCGGCCGCCGTCTCGAACACCACGGCATGCGCTTCCCCGGGTTCGCCCCCTGGCGGGCGCACGCCGCCCGCACCGCGCTGGCGCTCGGGCGCACCGACGCGGCGGCCCGGCTCGCCGAGGAGGACCTCGACGCCGCGGAACGCTGGGGAGCGCCGAGGATCCTCGGCGGCGCGCTGACCACGGCAGGCCTCGTCCGCGACGACGGTCTCGGCGAGGAGGCGGAACGCCTGCTCACCAAGGCCGTCGACGTCCTCGGCGGGTCGACCGCGAAACTGGCGCTGGCCGAGGCGCTGACCGAACTCGGCGTGCTGCAGGCCCGGCACGGGCAGGCCGAGAAGGCGGTCGGCACACTGCGGCCGGCGGTGCGGTCGAGCAAGCACTGCGGGGCCCGGCCGCTCGAGCGGCGGGCCACCGAGGCGCTGCGGAACGCGCGAACGAGCCTCGCCACGGCGAAGGACAACGAACACGGCCTCACCAAACAGGAGTACCGCGTCGCGCTGATGGCCGCACAGGGTCTCACCAACCGGGAGATCGCCGAGGCGCTGCACCTGACCCGCCGCACCGTCGAACTCCATTTGTCCGGGGCGTACCGCAAACTGGAGATCACCGGTCGTCCCGAATTGAGTTCCGCGCTCGGCCGTTCCCAGCGCGTGGACGGTGATTGACGGTTTCCGGGGGCGGCGGGTTCACTCCGCGACATGCCGGGAATCGAATCCGAACCACTCAAATTCGCCTATTGGGTCCCCAATGTGAGCGGCGGTCTGGTCACGAGCGACATCGAGCAGCGCACCGACTGGGGATACGAGTACAACCGGGATCTCGCCGTCCTCGCGGAGAACAGCGGGTTCGAATACGCGCTGAGCCAGGTCCGGTACACGGCCAGCTACGGTGCCGCCTACCAGCACGAATCGACCGGATTCAGCCTCGCGCTGCTGCTCGCGACGCAGCGGCTCAAGGTGATCGCGGCGATCCACCCCGGACTGTGGCATCCCGGCGTGCTCGCGAAGTTCATCGCCAGCGCCGACGTGATCTCCGGCGGTCGCGCGGCGGTCAACGTGGTCAGTGGCTGGTTCAAGGACGAATTCACGAACCTCGGTGAACCGTGGCTGGAACACGACGAACGGTACCGTCGTTCGGAAGAGTTCATTCGCGTACTGAAGGAACTCTGGACGAACGACCACGCCGAATTCACCGGTGATTTCTACCGGATCCACGATTTCGACATCAAACCCAAACCGGTCGGCCGTCCGCATCCGGAGATCTTCCAGGGCGGCAACTCCACCGCGGCGCGGAAGCTCGCGGGCCGGGTGTCGGACTGGTACTTCAGCAACGGCAAGGACTTCGACGGTTTCAGCGAGCAGGTCGAGGAGGTCCGCGGTTACGCGGCCCAGAACTACCACGCCGTCCGCTTCGGGCTCAACGGCTTCCTGATCGCGCGGGAGACCGAGAGCGAGGCGAAGGCCGTGCTGCGCGAGATCGTCGAGAAGGCGAACTCGGACGCCGTCGAGGGCTTCCGCAACGCCGTCAAGCAGGCGGGAGGCTCCACTTCGGACAAGAAGGGGATGTGGGCCGACTCGGAGTTCAAGGATCTGGTGCAGTACAACGACGGCTTCCGCACCGGGCTGATCGGCACGCCGGAGCAGATCGCGGACCGGGCCATCGAGTACAAGAAGCGCGGAGCGAACCTGCTGCTGCTCGGCTTCTTGCACTACCTGGAGGACGTCGAGCACTTCGGGAAGCACGTGCTGCCGGTGATCCGGGCGAAGGAAGCGGACCTGGACCGAGGCGCCGCCACCCCGGAACCCCTCGTCACTTCCGCCCCCTGACCCCTGACCCCTACGCAATTCGGCACCTGGTTGCGATCGTTGCGCGTGCAAGGATCGCAACCAGGTGCCGAATTGCGGGGTCTTACGGCAGGTAGACGGTCTGGCCGGGGTGCATCGTCGGGCCGCAGTCCTTGAGCGGGCCGCCGAAGCGCGCCGCCTCGACGTCCGGCAGGGTCTTCGCGGCGTACTCCTGGACGGCCTTCAGCTTCTCGGGGCTGGAGACGGCGTCCTTGCGCACGAAGTCACCGTTGCGCGGCCCGCTGCCCGGGTACACGAAGATCGGCTCGTAGTCGCGGTCGATCCGCGGGTCGACGGTGATGCCGTTGCCCGCGGCCCACGGGCCCCACGAGTGGATGAAGGTCGGCTTGACCTTCTCGAACACGTAGTCGCGCAGCCCCGGCAGATCGCCGTTCTTGAGGAAGTCCGCGACGTCCGCCTCGACCAGCCCGGCCATGTCGACCAGGTGCAGGCGACTGGTCATCGACGAGCCGCCGAGGTCGGGCAGCAGCAGCGACGCCTGCTGGAGGCCGAGGATGTCGGCCATGGTGTTGAAGCCGCGGCCGAAGCGGTCGGCGATGAGGCAGGCGGGCACCGTCGGGACCTCTTGGAACTTCTTCGACGCCGACGCGAAGCCCATCCCGGACGGGATCGCGGCGGCGACCAGCACGAGCACCACGACGATCCGGAGCACGGCACGCGACCGGCGCAGCAGTTCGCCCGCGGCGAGCGTTCCCGCCAGCACGGCGAGGATCCAGATCGGGGTCGCGAACCGGTGCTGGCCCATCCAGTCCGGGACCATCACGCCGTACGCGATGATGCCCAGCGCCAGCGGCACCAGCAGCGCGATCAGGCCGCGCCGCCACTCCGCGCGGATCAGCGCGTATCCGATGGTCAGCGTCAGCAGGATCGTTCCGGCGACACCCGCGTAGCCGACCAGTTCGAAGGGCTGCTTCAGCGCCGAAAGCCCGGGCAGGCCCTGGCCTTTCGCGATGGACGGGTTCGCCAGCAGCCTGCCGAACTCCGTGATCCGCCAGGCCAGGTACGCCCCGAACGGGATCGCGAACGCGACCACCGACACCACGACCAGTTTGACGCTCTGCCCCAGCAGCGGCTTCCGCAGCTGGAACAGGACGACGAGCGGGTACGCGCCGCCGTAGATCAGGCCCTCGGGGCGGGTCAGCGCGGCGAACGCGACCAGCACCCCGGACCAGATGGCGACCTTCGCGGTGAGCACCGTGTCCTTGCGCACGGCCACGAACAGCAGAGCGGCGAGCCAGGCGACGGCCATCCCGAACAGGGAGTTCTCCAGGCCGGAGATCGTCCAGATGACGAACGACGGGATCGCGGCCAGCGTCAGCCCGACGACCAGCGTCGCCAGCCAAGCGAAGCGCGCGAAGATCTGCTTCGCCACGATGTGGCACGCGGCCAGCGTCCCGGCGGTGAACAAGAGCCCCAGCAGCTTCGGGAACAGGACGTAGTCGGGAACGCCGAACAGCATGCCGCTGTCGAAGACTCCGACAAGCTTGCCGAGCACCAGCGCCACCAGCCACGTCGAGTTCGACCAGCCCTCGACCGACGGCTGCCCTTGCTGCAGCACCGGGCCGAGCCCGTCGGCGAAGCTGCGCGCGTACGAGAAGGTGATGGCCGCGTCGTCGACGATCCAGTGGCCGTAGAGGGTGGCGTGCCAGGCGACGGCCGCGACACCGGCGAGCACCGCCAGGTACGGCGCGACACGGGCGGCCAGGCCACGACGGGCCGGCGTCTCCGCCGGGTCGGGCACGTCTTGTTCGGAAGCTTCGCTGAGTGCGCTCGCCGTCATGTCCCCGTCTTTGCCTTTTCGCTCACGTGCCGTCGCCGAAACTGTAGCCAATACCCCATCGGCCGCCTTCGACACGTCATATCCAGGCATGATCCGCGCCACACTCCCCTATCAGGAAAGATGCGAGATGTCGTTCACCAGCCGCACCGACGCGTTGCCGTCCGGGTAGAACTCGACGATCGAGAGCGACGCCAGGTCCAGATGCAGGCGGAACAGCAGCGACGGCCCGGCGTCCAGGCCCATCCGCAGCAGGGCCTTGATCGGCGTGACATGGCTGACCAGCACAAGCGTCCGCCCGCCGTACTTCGCGATCAGTTCGTCGCGGGCCTTGCGGACCCGCCGGTGCACGCCGTCGAAGCTTTCGCCGCCCGGCGCCGCGATCGAGGTGTCGGAAAGCCAGCTGGTCTGGAATTCGGGGTCGCGCTCCATCGCCTCTGTGAAGGTGAGGCCTTCCCAGTCGCCGAAGTCGGTCTCGATCAGCCCCGGGTGGGTCTCGACCCGGCCGCCGAGCGCGTCCGCGATCGCCTGCGCGGTCTGCTGGGTGCGGATCAGCGGCGAGGCGATGATCGGCGCGGCCTCGCCGTCGACGACCAGGCCCTCCATCGCGCCGAGACGTTTCGCGGCGGCGGCCGCCTGCTGTTTGCCGTGCTCGGTGAGGGGCACGTCGCCGCGGCCGGAGTAGCGCTTCTCGACCGACATCGCCGTCTGGCCGTGCCGCACGAGGAGCAGCTTAGTCGGCGTCCCGGTCGCGCCGGTCCAGCCGACCGGGCTGACCCTGTCCTGCTTCACGGTCTTCGGTGCTTCCGGCCGCTTCTCGGCCTCACGGCCCGCGTCCATGGCCTCGTTCGCGAGCCCGTCCGCGTGGGAGTTCTCCGCGCGCGGAATCCACTCGTAACGCACGCGGGAAAACCTGGCGGCCAACTCCTTGGCCTCGGCGTTCAGCGGCTGCATCGACGGGTGCTTGACCTTCCAGCGCCCGGACATCTGTTCCACCACGAGCTTCGAGTCCATCCGGACGTCCACTGTGGACGCACCGAGCTCGGCGGCCGCGGCGAGCCCGGCGATCAGGCCGGAGTACTCGGCGACGTTGTTGGTCGCGATGCCGACGTACGCCTTGCGCTCGGCCAGCACCTCGCCGGTGGTCGCGTCCTTGACGACCGCGCCGTATCCGGCGGGTCCGGGGTTGCCCCGCGAGCCGCCGTCGGCTTCGACGAGTACGTGGTCGGTCACAGGCCGGACTCCAGTGTGCGCACCAGGATGGCGCCGCAGTTCTCGCACTGGATGACGTTGTCCTCGGGGGCGGCCTTGATCTCGGCGATCTCGCGGCGGTCGATGTCGAGCTGGCAGGCACCGCAGCGGCGGGACCGCAGCAGCGACGCGCCGATGCCCTTCTGGGCCCGGACCCGCTCGTAGAGCTTCATCAGATCTTCGGGGAACCGCGGCAGGAGCTTGGCGCGGTCCTCGTCACGGCGCGCCGTCGTGGTGTCGAGGTCGGCGAACTGCTCGTCACGACGGCGGATGGCTTCGGCGACCTCGTTCTCGGCCTTGGCGACCTCCGCGCTGGTGCGCTGGGCGTCGAGCTCCAGCGCCTCGCGACGCTCCATCAGTTCGAGCAGGTCGTCCTCGAGCGCGGACTGGCGCCGGTTGAGGCTGTTCAGCTCGTGCTCGATGTCGGTCATCTGCTTCGCCGCGACGGAACCGGATTCGAGGAGCTTGCGGTCGCGGTCGCCGCGAGCGCGCACCGACTCGATCTCCTTCTCCTGCCGGGCGATCTCGCGGTCGAGGTCGGACGCCGCGGTCTGGACCGAGACCAGCGCGTCACGTCGTTCGCGCACCGTCTTCTCGCCCGCGTCGATCTCGGCGATCTCCGGCAGGGTGCGGCGGCGGTGGGCGGTACGCGAGAGTTCGGCGTCCACCTTCGCGAGTTCGAGCAGCTTGCGCTGGACGGCGGGGTCGGCCTTCACGGTGCTCCTTGGATTCTTAGTGCGCGGTTCGGGTGGCCCGTAGCGTCCACGGGTCGGTGCACCTCGTGGAGACGTGAACATCGACGTTACCCGCTAAGGCGGCCCGGACGACGGCCGAGGCTTGCTCGCACCACGGCCACTCGCTCGCCCAGTGTGTGACGCCGACCAGGGCGGGGACTTCGGCGATCTCGGCGAGGTGCTCGCCGGCGGGATGATGCCGGAGATCCGCGGTGACGTACGCGTCGACACCGGCGGCGGTGGCACGCTTGAGATAGCTGTCGCCGGAACCGCCGGAAACGGCGACGCGGCGGATCGGGCGGGCCGGGTCGCCCGCGCCGTAGACGCCGGGTTCCGTGCGCGGCAAGGCGTTCGCGACGCGTTCGACGAAGACGGAAAACGGTTCGGGCGCGGGCAATTCACCGATGCGGCCGATGCCGGTGACACCGTCTTCGCGGGGGTCGAGCGGGCCGAGGACGGTCAGTCCGATGGCGTCGGCGAGCGCGTCGGAGACGCCGGGTGACGCGGAATCGGCGTTGGTGTGCGCGCAGTAGAGCGCGACGCCCGCGCGGATGAGACGGTGCACGAGACGCCCTTTGGTGCTGTCGGCCGGAACGCCGTGGACGCCGCGTAGCAGCAGCGGGTGATGCGCGACGATCAGCTGCGCGCCGCCTTCGATGGCCTCTTCGATGGTCTCGTCGACCGGGTCGACGCAGAACAGCACCTTGTCCACGTTCTCGGCCGGGTCGCCGCAGACGAGACCGACGGCGTCCCACGATTCGGCGAGTTCGGGCGGGTACGCCTGCTCGAGGGCGGCGATGACTTCGGCTAGCGCGGGCACCCGGCGATTTTCGCATGTAGCGTTTCCGGGCATGCGACTTCGGGTGCTCTGCGCCGCTTCGTTGCTTCTTGCGGTGTTACCCGCGACGGCGTCGGCGTCTCCGGGACTCTGGAAGCTGACCGACCTTGCCGCTCAGCGCGTGCAGATCGCCGACAAGGTCGCGGCCGCGAAGTTCGGCACGCCTTCGCCGATCGACGATCCGGTGCGCGAACAGCAGATCCTCGACTCGATGGCCGCGAAGGCCCCGGGCCTCGGTCTCGACGCGGACGGCGCGGTGCGGTTCTTCCGCGACCAGATCGAGGCGAACAAGGTCGTGCAACGCGGCCTGTACGCGCGGTGGACCGAACACCCCGGCACGCGGCCGCCCGGACGACCCGACCTGGCGACCGAGGTGCGGCCGGTGATCGATCGGCTGAACGCGGGCCTGCTCGCCGAACTCGGCTCGACCCGGGACGCGCGGACGCGACGGTCGTGCGACGTGCGGCTCGCGGTCACGGTGCGGCTGGTCGACGCGCGGTGTGGCCTGGACCGGCTGCACTCGGTCGCGCTCGGGGAGTCCGTACGGTCGGCCTGCTCGCGCGCTTGATCGCGGCGGCGGGAGCAGCGGCGGGAGCAAGGGACCTTTGCTATCACTTCGGCCGCCGCGTGTTGCGAAAGCCACTTTCGCAACCTTCAACGTTGCGAAAGTGGCTTTCGCAACCTCCCGAGATGTCTCACCCGGGCCGCTCACCTGCGGAAAGAGAGCAAGGGACCTTTGCTATCGCCTCCGGGTCACTCCAGCGCCTTCGCGTCCTTGTTGATCGCCCAGCGCCCGGCCGCGCGCATCACGCGGCCCGTCCACAGCATCGCCCGGTAGGCCTTCGCCGGGTGATCGGGGACTTCGGTGTGGCCGACCTGGTACGGCGCGACGGACGCGTTCGACCGGAGGTGCAACGGCATCCTGGTCATCGCCTCTTTCGGCGATCTCGCCTGGACGAAGTGGTGCTCCGACAGGATCCGCCCGACCTCGTAGGGGTGCGGATGCGTGACGGTGATGCGATACCAGCGGAGCCCGGTTGCCGCGGACTCGACGATGGGTGTTGGTGCGCTCATACGCGACCTTCCTGCGTGTTTCTCTCCAGGAGGTCTACTCCCGCTTCGTCCCGGCTTTCCAGCTTCGCGCGCCCGGTAGCCGTTCGGAGCCGGTGAGCGGTCGATCTCCGTCGGCCTTCACACTGATCGGGTGCTGCACATCGTCTTCGTCTGTTCCGGCAACATCTGCCGTTCCCCGATGGCCGAGCTCGTCTTCCGCGCGAAGGTCGAAGAAGCCGGTCTCGATCACCTCGTGCGGGTGTCCAGCGCGGGCACCGGTGGCTGGCACGTGGGCGAGGCCGCGGACAAGCGGGCGCGCACGAAGCTGGCCGAACACGGTTATCCGACCGGTCACGTCGCGGCCGAGGTCGACCGCGGGCATCTTGCCGCCGATCTGCTGCTCGCGGCGGACGAGAGTCACCTGTCGTTCCTCCGGCGCAAGGTCGCGGACCAGGAGAAGGTCCGCCTGTTGCGCGAATTCGATCCGTCCGCACCCGAAGGCGCCGAGGTCCCGGACCCGTACTACGGCGAGGACGACGGTTTCGAGGACGTCCTCGGCATGATCGAGCGGTCTGTTCCCGGCCTGCTCGACTGGGTGCGCGCACACGCCTGAGGCGGACCGCTTACCGTGGTGGGGTGCGGTTGAAGTTCCTGCTGAAGCCCGGGTGGCTGGCGTTGACGTTGGTGGTGTTCACCTTCGCCGTCACCTGCTTCACCCTGCTCGCGCCGTGGCAGTTCTCCCGCAACACCGAACGCGAGCACCAGAACGCGGCGCTGCGGGAGTCGTTCTCCGGGCAGCAGCGGTCGCTGGACCAGCTGCTTCCCCACGGCGCCGCCCCTGATCAGCGCACCGAATGGCATCTCGTGGCGATGAAGGGGACGTACCTTCCCGAAGGCGAGGTCGTGGCCCGTCTGCGCTCCGTACAGGGCGAAGCGGCCTACGAGGTCCTGACGCCGTTCCGCACCGTCGAAGGCACGATCGTGCTGGTGGACCGCGGGTACGTCCGGCTCGACGACAAATCGCGCGCGCTTCCCTTCGCCCCGCCTCCCACCGGCACGGTCGACATCGTCACGCGGGCACGTCACGACGAGAGGGACGGCAAGAACCGCGACGCGTTCGCCGACGAGTCGACGGGCGGGAAGCTGCAGAGCTACGTCGTCGATTCCCAGGTCGTCGCGCGGGCCGCGAAGCTGGACATCCGGCCGGGCTACTTCCAGCTCGACGTGAACCAGCCCGGCGTGCTGGGCGCGCTGCCGCTGCCGCAGACCGACGCCGGACCGTTCTTCTCCTACGCGCTCCAGTGGATCGCTTTCGGGGCCATGGCGTTGATGGGCTGGCTGTACTTCACCGTCCGCGAGCTGAAGCCGGGTGGTGTGCTGACCACGGAACGGCCGCAGCGGCGCAAGAGTGTCGCGGAGATGCTGGCCGAAGACGAACGCTCCGAAGTGGCCACCTGATCCGACGTGAAAATGGCCCTTCTACAGGTCCATTTGGCGTGTTCGGATGCGATCATGCTGATTCACCCGTGGGACGCCGCCCACGACGACGGAGAATGGCAGGCCTGGCTCTCCGCACACGACTTCGGCCAGCTGATCGCCGGAGGCGCGGGCCGTGACCTGCCGATCGTCAACCCGGTTCACTTCGTCTTCGACGGCGACCGGACGGTCCTGCTGCACCTCGCGCGGCCGAACCCGGTCTGGCCGCTGCTGGAGGAACACCCACGCGCGCTGCTGTCGGTGATCGACGACCACACCTACATCCGCTCCGGCTGGAACACCCCCGCCGACCCACCGCACGGCGTGCCGACGTCGTATTACGCGTCCGTCCAGCTCGAATGCGACGTCCGGCTGATCGACGACGCGGCGGAGAAGGCCGCGCTGCTGGACCGGCAGCTCGCGCACTTCGAGCCTTCCGGGGACCGGGTTCCGGTGAGCGCCACCGAGGCGCCGGACAAGCGGCTGCTCCCCGGCATCCGCGGGATCGAACTGACCGTGACCGGGGTGCGGGCGAAGTTCAAGTTCGGCGGCAACAAGCAGCCGGCCGACCGCGCGCGGATCGACGCGGAGCTGGCGCGACGGGACGGCCCGATGGACGCGCGGGCGCGGGCACAGCTGGCGCGGCGGGAGCGATAGCAAAGGTCCCTTGCTCCCTTTTCGCAGGTCAGCGCCCCGGCGATAGCAAAGGTCCCCCGCTCCCCCGACCGCCGAAACCGCAGGTCAGCGCCGCCGTCGCCGAAGCCCGACGAGACCGGCCAGCACGACCGAGCTGATCGCGCCGAGCCAGCCGACCACCCGCGAGAGTTCCACGGCCCGCGTCACGTGCCCGGCGTCCGGGTTGCGGCCGATGCCGAGCACCGGCAGTTCCTCGACGCCGTGCGGGTACACGGTCCGCCCGCCGACGCGGATCTCGAGCGCCCCGGCGAACGCTGCCTCGACGCGGCCCGCGTTCGGGCTCGGGTGTGCGGTCGTGTCCCGGCGCCAAGCGCGCCACGCCCCGCCCGCGGAGCCGCCGACGACCGGGGCAGCGAGGACGGTCAGGCCTGCCGCGACCCGGGTGGGGACGAGATGGACGATTTCGTCCAGCCGCGCGACGAACCAGCGGTAGCGCTCGGGTCGTCCCCTGCCGAGGCCGCGCAGCAGACTGATCGCGCGCGAGCCGAGGAGGCCGGGGACGCCGGCGAGCGCTCCCCACACCAGCGGCGCGATGACGACGTCCGCGGTGTTCTCGGCGAGCGTCTCCACCGAGGCGCGCGAGAGGCCGATGACACCGAGCTCGTCGGCGACGCGGGGGTCCAGTGTGGACAGTGTGCCGCGCGCGGTTTCGAGTTCGCCTTCTTCGAGGTCCCGCGCCAGCGACGTGCCGTGCGCGGCCAGGCCGGCGGCGCCGAGGACGGCCCAGGTGGTCACCGCGGTCGTGGTCGCCTGCAGGACGGGGCTGCGCCGCCCGGCGCGTTCGGCGAGCACGCCCGCCAGCACCGCGGAACCCGCGAGACCACCGGTCCAAAGTACTCCGACCGCCGGATGCTTCGACCGGACCTTCGCGTCCACCGCCGAAGCCGCCCTGGCGAACGCCGTCACCGGACGCCGTGACCGGGGATCCCCGATCGCCCCGTCGGCGGCCACCCCCAACACCAAGCCGATCGCGCGCGCCGCGCTCACCGTCGCCCCCCGCATGCAGTATCCCTCGAAGACCTGCAGAGATTACTCGAAGATCATCCGTCCAGAAGGACGGCCATCTCGTCACGCGCCTGGATGACGATGTCCCGCATCGCGCGTTCGGCCCGGTCAGGGTCACCGGCGTCGATGGCCGCCGCGACCTCGACGTGCAGCGCGACGGCCTCGGGCTGCGGCTCCTCCGGCATCAGCCCGTGCCCGGTGCGCCCGGCGAGCACTTCGGCGACGACCGCCGAAAGCTGCGCGAACATCGGGTTCCGCGACGAGGACAGCAGCAGATCGTGGAAGGCGACGTCGTGCCCCAGGAAGGTCTCGAGGTCCCGCTGGTGCGCCGTCTCCTCCAGTCGCTTCGCCAAGGCCCGGAGACGGCCGCCCTCTTCCGGTGTCGCCCGCAGCGCGGCATACCGGGCGGCGCACGGTTCGACGCCGGAGCGCAGTTCGGTGAGGGTTCGCAGCGCGGTCTTCCGCTCGGATCCGTCGAGTTGCCAGCGAAGCAGCCTCGGGTCGTAATGGTTCCAGTCACGCGGCTCGCGCACGATCATCCCGACCCGGCGCTTGCTGCTGGTCAGGCACATCGTTTCGAGGACGCGCACCACCTCGCGCGCCACCGTGCGGGACGCGCCGAACCGTTCTTGGAGCTCCTCCGAACGCAGCACGGAGCCCGGCGGAAGCCGCCCGTTCGCGATCGCGGAGCCGAGCGCGTCGAGTACTTCGGCATGCCTGTCGTTGCCCACCAGGTGACCCTAACGTTCTGACTCGATTAAGTAGTACTTCATCTTGCTTAAGTAGTACTTTTGAGCTGTACTCGTCCCGGCTACAACGACGTGGGAGGTACGGATGACCGTCATCGTGGTGATGGGCGTTTCCGGCTCGGGCAAGACGACCGTGGGCACGGCACTCGCCGAACGCCTCGGCGTCGACTACGCCGAAGCGGACACGTTCCATCCGAAGGCGAACATCGACAAGATGAGCTCCGGCCACCCGCTGAACGACGAAGACCGGCAACCCTGGCTCGAAGCCATCGCCGCCTGGATCTCCGACCACCAGTCCTCCGGCGGCGTCGTGACGTCTTCCGCGCTCAAGTTCCGCTACCGCGACATCCTGCGTGGCGGCGGCGACGTCTGGTTCCTGCACCTGCACGGCGACCACGACCTGCTCGCCGCCCGGATGAAGACCCGCTCCGGCCATTTCATGCCGGTGTCCCTTTTGGACTCCCAGCTCGCCGACCTCGAGCCGCTGCGCCCGGAGGAGCGCGGCCTCGTCGCCGACATCGCGAAAAAGCCGGAAGAAATCGTCGAAACCGCCCTCTCCGCTTTCGAGGACCGCTCATGACCACCACCCTCGCCGCCGCCTGGACCGGCCACGACACCCGTCTCATCGGCGCGACGGTGCTCGCCATCGCCGTGATCGTCGTCCTGATCACCAAGGCGAAGCAGCATCCGTTCCTGGCCCTCATCCTCGGCTCCGGCGTGCTCGGGCTCGTCGGGGGCATGCCGGTGGACAAGCTGATCAAGAGCTTCAGCTCCGGCGTCGGTTCCACCGTCGCCTCGGTCGGCGTGCTGATCGCGCTCGGCGCGATGCTCGGCAAGCTGCTCGCCGATTCCGGCGGCGCCGACCAGATCGTCGACACCATCCTGCGCCGCGCGGGCGACCGCACCCTGCCGTGGGCGATGGCGCTGGTCGCCGCGCTGATCGGCCTGCCGATGTTCTTCGAGATCGGCCTGGTCATGCTGATCCCGGTGATCCTGCTGGTCGCCAAGCGCACCGGGAAACCGTTGCTGCTGCTGGGAATCCCCGCGCTCGCCGGGCTTTCGGTGCTGCACGGCCTCGTCCCGCCGCACCCCGGCCCACTCGCCGCCGCGGGCGCGCTGAACGCGAACGTCGGCCTCACTCTGGCCTTCGGCCTGCTCGTCGCGATCCCGACGGTGATCATCGCCGGACCGCTGTTCGGCAGGCTGGCCGCGAAGATGGTCCCGGACGCCGTCGCGCCGGAGCGGCTCGTCCCGGAATCGTCCTCTTCGGACGGACGGCGGCCCGGCTTCCTCGCGACGCTGTCCACGGTGCTGCTGCCGGTCGTGCTGATGATGGGCAAAGCACTCGCGGACATCCTGCTGGAAAAGGAAAACCACGTCCGCCGTGTGCTGGACTTCATCGGCGACCCGCTGGTGGCCCTGCTCGCCGCGGTCCTGCTCGGCATGCTCACCCTCGGCAAGTCCGCGGGCTTCACCCGGGACAAGCTGTCGTCCACGGTGGCCGATTCGCTCCCGCCGATCGCCGGCATCCTGCTCATCGTCGGCGCCGGCGGCGGGTTCAAGCAGACCCTCGTGGACGCCGGAGTCGGCAACGTCATCACCAGCCTGGCCACCGGCGCGAACCTGTCGCCGCTGCTGCTCGGCTGGCTGGTCGCGGTCGCGATCCGGCTCGCGACCGGCTCCGCGACGGTCGCGACCGTGTCCGCCGCCGGCATCGTGGCCCCGCTCACCGCGACCATGGACCCGTCGCACAGCGCACTGCTGGTGCTGGCGATCGGCGCCGGTTCACTGTTCTTCTCCCACGTCAACGACGCCGGGTTCTGGCTGGTCAAGGAGTACTTCGGGCTTTCGGTCGGGCAGACACTGAAGAGCTGGTCGATCATGGAGACGGTCATCTCCGTGGTCGCGATCGCGCTGATCCTGCCGCTGGGCGCCCTCCTGTAGCCGAACGCGCGCGAAGGTTCCGGTTGACACGTGACCTTTTGGTCACCTATTCTTTCGAAGTGCCCGACGACGACCTGGTTTTCAAGGCCCTGGCGGATCCGACCCGTCGGTTCCTGCTCGACCGGTTGTTCGCGCGTGACGGCCGCACGCTGACCGATCTCGAGTCCGAAGTGGACATGAGCCGGTTCGGTGTGATGAAGCATTTGAAACTGCTGGAAGAAGCCGGACTTGTCGTCACGCGCAAGGAGGGCCGGGAGAAGAAGCACTTCCTCAACCCGGTACCGATCCGGCAGATCCACGACAGGTGGATCGACAAGTTCACCGAGCGCAACGTGACCGCGTTGCTCGACCTCAAAGCCGAACTCGAAACCCCAGAACCCGAAACCGAGGAGCCGTCATGACCGACACCATCACCGCCGCCACCCAGGTCTACCGCGTCTACATCAAGGCCACCCCGGAGAAGATCTGGGACGCGATCACGAAGCCCGAATGGTCGCGGAAGTACGGCTACACCGGCCTCGTCGACTTCGACCTGCGGCCGGGTGGCAAGCACGCCACCCACCCCACACCGGAATACGTCGAGGCGGGGTTCACGAACGATCTGGTCGACGGCGAGGTCCTCGAGGTCGACCCACCGCGCAAGCTGGTCATCACCTGGAAGCTGCTGATGGACCCGTCCTTCGAAAAGGAGCCGTACACCAAGCTCACCTATGAGATCGAAGAGACGAAGACCGCGGGCACCCGGCTGACCGTCACCCACGACGTCACCGACGCGCCGACGACGGCCGCGCTGGTCAACGGCTCGCAGGAGGACGTCAACGCCGGGCCGGGCGAGAACGCCGGCGGCGGCTGGGCGTGGATCCTGTCGGACCTCAAGACGCTGCTGGAGACGGACGAGCCGCTCGTCCCCGCCGCTTCCTGAGACTTCCGGCAATGCGCGTGAAGGCCTCCTTCCCTCGGCTGAGCCGAGGGAAGGAGGCCTTCACGCGTGTTCAGACCCGTTTGGTCGCGGCCTTAAGGGAGGCCTTCGCGGCGGTAGAAGCACCGATGGTGTCCAGTGCGAACAACGCCGCGCCGACCACGGGGGCCACGTCGACGACCTGGATCGAAGCCTGCGGCGCCACCTTCAGGCACCGCCGCTCGATCTCCGCGATCACCTGCGTGCCGACCCCGGTCAGCACTCCCCCGCCGAGGATGACTTCGGGCGCTTCCCCGGTCAGTTCGAGCCGCCGAAGGATGACCCCGACCAGCAGGGCGACCTCTTCGACGAATCGGTCGACCACGTCCTGCGCCACCTCGTCGCCGTCCGCCGCGACGGCGAACAGCAGCGGGCACAGGCCGTGGATCGCGTCGGAGTGCAGTTCCTCGAAGTGCAGTCGCTGCACCACTTCCAGCACCGAAGACGTCTCGAAGTGCGCGGTGACGGCGGCCTGCAAAGCCGTACCCGGACCACGGCCGTCCTCGGCGCGGACGGCCCACCACAGTGCCTCCTCGCCCAGCCGGTAGCCGCCGCCCCAGTCGCCGGAGATCTTGCCCAGCGCGGGAAACCGGTGCTCACGGCCGTCGGCGCTGACACCGGCGCCGTTGATCCCGGCGCCGCACACCACCGCCACACCCGTCCCGTCGGAACTGCCCGCGCGCAGCAGCGCGAGCGTGTCGTTGCCGACGATCAGCGTGTCGCTCCAGCCGCGTGCGGCCAGCGCGGCGTGCAGGATCTTCTCCTCCCGCGGGAAATCCAGCCCCGCGAGGTAGGCCGACGTATGTGTCGCGAAAGGACGTTCGTCGGGAATCCCCGCCCCGTGAAGGGCTTCCAGTACCAGTTTCTCCAGCGCGCGGACGCTGCCGTCGACCCCGATGTTCTGCGGGGAAGCGCCCGGCCCTCGCGACTGTCCGAGCACCCGTCCGTCCCGGGAGACGATCAGGACGTCGGTCTTGCTGTTGCCGCCGTCGATCGCGACGACGACGTCTCGTGAGCCGGCCGTCATGCCCCCGCCCACGGCAGGAACTCACGGTTGACCTGCACCAGCGTGTCGGCGAGCTGATCCGCCTTGGCGTACTGGCCGACGAGCGGATGCGCGAGCAACGCGTCGGCCACCCGGTCCCGGCCGCCCTTGATCGCCGCGTCCAGCGCGAGGTGCTCGTACGCGGTGACCCCGGCGATGAGCCCGGCGAACCGCTGTTCGACCCGCGGCTGCGCGATCGGGCGAGGACCGTTGCCGTCCACAAGGGACGGAACCTCGATGACGGCGTCGTCCGGCAGGAAGTCGAAAGTGCCTTCGTTGCGGACGTTGACGACGTGCTCCTCCGCGGGCCCGCCCGAGGTGAGCGCGTGCACGAGCTGCACCGCGGCCTCGGAATAGTAGGCGCCGCCCCGCTTTTCCAGTTGCTCCGGTTTGGTCACCACCTCCGGGTCGAGGTACACCTTGAGCAGTTCCTCTTCGACGTCGCTGACGACGTCCGCGCGCGGCCGCTCGGTGCGCTGCTTCATGACCTGCTCGTCGTGCCCGTAGTAGTACTTCAGGTAGTACGACGGCACGACGTTCATCCGCCGCATCCACTCGACCGGCGCGGTGACGTGCTCGCCGAGGAATTCCGCGTGCTCCGCCAGCAGTTCCGGCAGCCGGTCCTCGCCGTTGACGAGCACCTTCCGTTCCCAGCTCAGGTGGTTCAGTCCGGTGTGGACGAGTTTGACCTCGTCGACGCCGGCACCGAGCAGATGCGCGAACGTGCGCTGGAGGTGGATCGCGACGTTGCACAGCCCGACGGCGCGGTGGCCCTCGTTCAGCAACGCGCGGGTGACGATGCCGACCGGGTTCGTGAAGTTCACGATCCAGGTGTCGTCACCGGCGACTTTCCTCACCCTGTCGGCGATGTCGAGCACGACCGGCACGGTGCGCAGCGCCTTCGCGAGGCCGCCCGCGCCCGTGGTCTCCTGCCCGACACAGCCGCAGGCGTGCGGGAACGTCTCGTCCCCGCGCCGCGCGCGCTGCCCGCCGACCCGCAGCTGGATCAGCACCGCCGACGCACCGTCGACGCCCTCTTCGAGACTCGCGGTGGTGCGGACGCGCGCCGGATGCCCGGCGTGGTCCAGTAACCGGTTGCTGAAGTCAGCGACCGCCTCCACCCGGTACGCGTCCGGATCGATCAGCACGATCTCGTCGACGTCCAAAGTGGACCGCCGTCCGGCGATCCCGTCGATCAGCTCGGGCGTGTACGTGGACCCACCACCGACGACTGCCAGTTTCATCCCTTGACCCCTGTGAATGTGATGCCCTTGACGAAGGACTTCTGCGCGAACACGAACAGCACGATCACCGGCAGCATGATCAGCGCGGTGGCCGCCATGGTGAGGTTCCATTCCACGTGGTGCATCCCGCGGAACGACGCGATCGCCAGCGAAAGCGGCCAGCTGTCGCGGGTCTCACCGGTGTAGAGCAGCGGACCGAAATAGTCGTTCCAGGTGAAGAGGAAGCAGAACATCGCGGTGGCCGCGATCCCGGGCTTCGCCATCGGGATCAGCACCTTGAGCATCGCCTGGAACTCGTTGCAGCCGTCGATCTTCGCCGCTTCGAGATAGTCCTTCGGAATGGTGAGGAAGAACTGCCGCAGCAGGAAGATCGAGAACGCGTCGAAGAAGAAGTACGGCACGATCAGCGGGACCAGCGTCCCGGTGAACCCGAGCCGCACCCACAGGTCGTACAGCGGCACGACGGTGACCTGCGGTGGCAGCATCATCGCGGCCACGGTCAGCATGAAGAACAGGTTCTGCCCGCGGAACTTCAGCTTCGAAAGCGCGTACGCCGCCGGGATCGCCGAGATGAGCGCCCCCAGGGTGGCCAGCGTCGAATACAGCATGCTGTTGCCGAAATACTGCAGCAGCGGCGCCTTTTCGAACACCTCGATGAAGTTCTCGAAGTGCCATTCCTTCGGCCAGAAGTTCGACGAAAGCGCCTGGTCGCTGGACATCACCGCGGTGAGGAACACGAACAGGATGGGCAGCATGAAGATCACGCCCATCGCGATGCCCACGCTGTGGGTCGCGATCCAGTACAGCTTCTTGTCCCATTGGCGCCGCACCCGCACCCTCGGCGGTTCGGTCACCGGCTCCCGCCTGCGGGTCTCCGAAAGCGTGATCATCCGCCTTCCTCCTGATGCTGGGACTTGCGGAGCTGACGCACGAGAATCCAGGTGAATCCCGCCGAGACGATGAACAACAGCACCGCCATCGCGGCCGCGTAGCCCATGTTGAAGTACCGGAAACCCTGGACGTACAGCCAAACCGGATAGGTCAGCGTCGAGTTCTGTGGTGCGCCGATGAACTTCGTGTTACCCGCGACGTCGGCCGCTCCCGCGGCCGCGGATCCCGCGACGATCGCCTGGGTGAAGAACTGCAGCGCGAAGATCATCGAGTTGACGATGCCGAACAGCAGCACCGGCGAGATCGACGGGAGCGTGACGTGCCAGAACCGGCGGACCGGCCCGGCGCCGTCGAGCTGGGCGGCCTCGTACTGTTCCTGCGGCACGTCGAGCAGCGCCGCGAGGATGATGATCATCAGCTCGCCCGAACCCCACATCACCAGCAGGGTCAGCGCGGGCTTCGACATCGCCGGATCGTTGAACCACAGGCCGCCGTCGATGCCGACCGCTCCCAGGAACGCGTTGACCGGCCCGTATTCCGGGTTGAACAGGAACACGAACGCCAGGGTCGCCGCGGCGGGCGGGGCCAGCGACGGCAGGTAGCAGAGCGTCCGCACCAGGCCGACACCCGACTTGAGCCGCGAGATGATCGACGCCACACCGAGTGCGAACACGACCCGGCAGAACGTCAGCACGATCACCAGCCACAGCGTGTTGTACGCGGCGGTGCCGACCAGCTGCTCGCTGGTGAACATGCGGATGTAGTTGTCGAAGCCGATGAACTCGGGCGCGTTGATGAGGTCGTACCGGGTGAACGAGTAGTACACCGTGGCGATCAACGGGTAGCCGAAGAAGATCAGGAACCCGAGCATCGCCGGGGCGATGAAGTAGAAGACTGTGCGACGGCGGCGCGCTGCGTTCCCCTTCCGCGTCCGGCTGGACGCGGAAGAGGAACCGACCGCCCTGGAGTCCAGGGTCGTGGTCATGCGATCAGCCGCCGGCGCGTTTCTGGGCCAGCTCGTCGTTGATCTGAGCGTCGACCTGCTTGAGACCCGCGACCATGTCCGGGATGTTGCCCGCCTGCCACTTCTCGGCGAAGTCGTTGACCGCCTTGAGGTGCGCGTCGCCGATCGGGGTCGACGGGTTCGGCGTCAGCTTGCCGCCGTTGTACAGATCGAGGAACGTCTTGAACTCCGGCGTGACCTCGAGCTTCGGGTCGGTCAGCGCGGCCTTGGTGCTCGGCACGTTCTTGAGGCCGTTGGACAGCTCGACCAGCGTCGCCGTGTCGAGGGTGACCTGCTTGATCAGTTCCCAAGCCGCGCCGGGGTTCTTGGCGCCCTTGGGGATCGCGATGATCGTGCCCGTGGTGAACGCGCCGCCGTAGCGGTCCGGCTTGCTGTCGAGCACCGGCGGGGCCGCCGTGCCGAACTTGAGCTCCGGCGCCTGGTCCTTGATGAAGGCCGTGCGGTACTCGCCGTCGATCATCATCGCGAGCTTGCCGCGCTGGAAACCGTGGTCCGCCGAGTACTCCTCGCCGAGACCGGCCTTGAACTGCTCGACCTTGGCGTGGCCGCCGTAGAAGTCGACGAGTTGCTTCTGGAAGTCGAACATCGCCTTCCACTCGGGGCTGTCGGCGATATGAGACTGCCCGTCCGGGCCGAGGTAATTGGCGCCGAAGTTCGGAGCCCAGTACTGCGCCATGTTGGCGTAGAAGGGCATCGACGGCATGAAGCCGGCGACCTTGATCGAGCCGTCCGGGTTGAACTCGGTCAGCTTCTTGGTGGCCTCGAACAGTTCCGAGGTCGTCTTCGGCGGCGACGTGATGCCCTTCGCCGCGAACATGTCCTTGTTGTAGTAGAAGCCGTAGACGTCGGCGAGCAGCGGCATGGCGCACCGCTTGCCCTGGTACTCGGTGTAGCTGCGGACCGCGTCGGGAATCTGCGTCAGGTCGATCTTGTCGCGGTCGATGTAGGGCTTGAGATCCTGGAAGCTGCCCGTGGAGCACCACGCGCCGAGGTTGTCGGTGAAGAACGAGATCGCCACGTCCGGCGGGTTGCCACCGCGGATGGACTGGGTGATCTTGTCGTCGTCCTGCTGACCTTCGTGCTTGATCTCGATGTTCGGGAACTTCGCCTTGAGCTTGTTGAGCCCGGCGGTCACCACGTTGTACTCGCGGTCGGTGAACTTGCTGTAGACGGTCAGCGTGAGCTTCGCGTCCGCGGCCGGGGCGGCCGCCGCGTCGCCCGACCCGCCGTTCGGGCCGCTTGCGGCGCCCGAACAGGCGGACACCAGCGCGGCGACGGTGACCGCGCCGAGCACTATCGAGCCGCGCCAACGGCGGCCACTTCTCCGAACCTGGGTCGTGGAACTCATGACCCTCCTCCTAGTTGGTTGGGGCGGGAGACGGTGGTTCTGTTCGTGAATCCGGGATCGCCACGATCGGATTTGGCTCTCCCGCCCCGGACCGTCTCGGCCCGAGGAGCGAAGGGGTGTTGACGCCGAAGACGTCCCTGCGGACGGTGGCGAGCGCCGATTGGAGCGCGCCCGCGCGGACCGCGTTGCCCTGCACCGAAGCGACCCCGACCGGGGTGCGGGGCAGGACCAGTTCGTGCAACCTTTTCGCGACCAGCGCGGCGAATTCGTCGCCACCGGCACGGCTGGTGTCACCGGAAAGAAGCACGAGTTCGGGGTCGACGACCGCGATGAGGCCGGCCGCGCCACCCGCGACGCGACGGGCCAGGTCGTCGAGAAAAGGTTCGTTGTGGTTCTCGCGGGCCTTGGTGACCGCGTCGGCGCCGTCCTCGGCTTCGATACCGTGCGCGGCGGCCAGCTCGACGACGGCCGGGGACGCGACGAGGTCACCGAAGCGATCTCCGGCGCGGGGCTTTTCGTTCGGTGTGGCGACGGAAACCGGATCGGGCACCCGCATCCAGTCGATCTCGCCACCACCGCCGGTCGCGCCGCGCAACAGCCTGCGGCCGACCACCACCGCGCCACCGACGCCGTCGCTGAGCCAGATCATCACGAAGTCGTCGAGCCCGACGGCCTGGCCGACGGTCATCTCCACGATCGCGACGAGGTTGACGTCGTTCTCGATGGTGACCTCGACGCCCAGTTCGCGGCTGAGCCTGCGCGGCACGTCGAAACCGAGCCAGCCGGGGATGTGCGGCGCCGAGGACAGCAGGCCGGTGCGCGGGTCGAACGCGCCCTGCGCGCCGATGACGACATGGCGGAGATCGGTGGCGGCGAGACCGGCACTGTTCGCGACGCTGGTGAGCGCCGCGCCGAAGGTGCCGACGACGTCCGCGCCCTCGTGGACCGGCAGCGGGACCTGGTACTCGGCGAGCACCGCGCCCGTGACGTCGGCGACCACGAAATCGGCTTGCTGCGGCGTCAGGTCCACGGCCGCGACATAGGCGACGCCGCCGTTGACCTGCCAGAGCTGCGCCCTCGGCCCGCGGCCCCCACCGCGCACGCCCGCCTTGGTGACGACGTCGTCCTGCTCGAGGCGGGTGAGCAGCTGCGCAGTCGCGGGTTTCGACAGGCCGATCGCGACTTCGAGCTCCGAGCGCGTCAGCGGGCCGTCCCTCAGGAGGACCTCGATGGCCGCGCGATCGTTGATCTCGCGCAGCATTCGCGGACTGCCGGCTCGCACTTGGGCTCGCTCCCGACTTCGTTAGGAAACTTTACAGACGGTTTCCGGGGACTGTAGTGAGCCGAACCACAGCCGTCAACGGCGCGGGGAAACGGGGAGGTAACGCTTGGCGTGTTCCGCACAGCGGGTATACGTACCGGTGCGGAGGGTGTCCGGTTCGAGGCAGGCGGGTGGACCTGCTTCGTGAGTGGTAATGCCGCACGGATCGCCGCTCACGGCGCCTCGGCGGGCGGTATCGCGTGATCAAGTGGACGACACGCGTGATCCGGCGGACGACACGCGTGACCAGGTGGACGGCACACGCGTGTCGTCCATCCAGACACGTGAAGGCGCCGCTCACGGCGCCTCGGCGGGCTGACGATGGAGGATTTGGGACGTTCAGCGTCCCAAATCCTCCATCGTCGCGAAGGGGCTTCGATCCTGGGCCTTGTTCAAGCTCAAGCCTGAGCCGCGTGCGCCAGGGTCAGACGCCTGCCCAGGCCGCCAGCATCACGCGCGCGATCGACGAGTTCCCCGGCAGCACCAGCTGCCGCGTACCACCGGCGATCGGGGTCGGCACGGCGCCGGCGTTCCGCAGCTGGCTGTTCGCGAAAGCGGCCCGCACCTCCGCGCGCGAAACCCAGAAGGCCTCTTCGATCTCGCCCTCCGCGGGCACGATCGTCGAGGAGATGTCGGCCCGCGCGGTGAAGCCGAGCATGATCGACCGCGGGAACGGCCACGGCTGGCTGCCGAGATAGCGGATGTCACGCACGTCGACGCCGACCTCTTCGCGGATCTCCCGCTCGACACAGCCTTCGAGCGACTCCCCCGCCTCGACGAAACCGGCGAGGATCGAGTAGCGGTCCGGCGGCCAGATCGGCTGCCGTGCCAGGAGGACGTGCTCGCCGTTGACACCGGCGTCGTCGTGCACGAGGCAGATGACCGCCGGGTCGGTGCGCGGGTACTCCTCACGGCCGCAGCCGGTGCACTTGCTCGCCCAGCCCAGCTGGACGACCTCGGTCGGGCTCCCGCAGCGCGTGCAGAACTTCGCCTGCCGGCGCCAGGCCTGCAACGCCTGCGCGGTGGTGAACAGCCCGGCCGACGCGTCGTCGAGCAGGTCGCCGTAACCGCGCAGGTCGACCCAGATCTCGCCTTCGTACCGCGGGACCTCTTCGACGACACCCCAGCTGCCCGCCATTTCGACGGTCTCGGTCTCCCCGGAGGGGCGGCCGGGCAGCGACCAGTAGTCGATGCCCTGCCACTCCCCGAGGAACACCGCATCGACGGGCGGCTCGGGGCCGACGTCCTGCGTCTTGCGGGTCGCGAGCGTGCCCGAAGCCTCGATCACCGGAGTGCGCGCGTGCTCGTCGAGCAGCACGACCCGGGCGTTCGGCCAGCGCTCGGCGAGCCTGTCCGGGTTGGTGCGCAAGGATTCCTGACGGTCCGCCATGGAGCGCGAAAGCGTCGGGAGCGCACCCAACTCGAACGGTGTCTCCATCAGGAGGGCTCCCCGACCGTCACGTCGCCCAACGCCTCCAGCTTCGGTGCGAGGACGTCGGCGTCACCGACGACGACCCCGGTGAACCGCTTGGGCGCGAAGAACTCCAGTGCGGCGTTCGCGACGTCTTCGGCGGTGACCGCGGCGAGCCGTGCCGGGTGCTCGCCGAGCCACTCGACACCCAGTCCGGTCGCGGCGAGCGCGGCCAGCTGTGCGGCGAGCCCACCCTGCGACGACGCGGACGTGACCAGCGAGCCGATCGCGTACTGCCGCACCGACTCGACCTCGTCGGCGGTCGGCGGCACGAGACCGAGCCTGGCCAGCTCGTACCGGGTCTCCATGAGCGCGGCCGCAGTGGCGTCGGTGGCGGTGTCCGCGTCGATGTTCACCACGGCGGTCTGGTCGGTGAACTCGAATCCGGAGTGCGCGCTGTAGGTGTAACCCTTGTCCTCACGGATGTTCTCGACCAGCCGCGACGAGAAGTACCCGCCGTACACCAGGTTCGCCAGCTGAAGTGCCGGGTACCGCGGGTCCGTGCGCGACACGGTCTGCGCCGACAGCCGGATCTGCGACTGCACGGCACCGGCCCGCGGCACCAGCAGGACGTTGCCGCCGGCGAGATCAGGCAGCACGGGCAGGCGGACGGCTGAGCGGTCCGAAGCCCAGCCGCCGAACGCCTTCTCCAGGTCGCCGATGACGGTCTCCGGGTCGATGTCGCCGACGATCACCAGCACGGATCCCCGCGGCAGCACCGAAGCCCGGTGCAACGCGCGAACCTGTTCCGGCGTCACGACGGCCACGTCTTCGGCCTGCGGGACCTCCCGCACCGCGGGGTGGTCGCCGTAGCGGTGCTTCTGCAGTGCCTCGCGGGCGATCGTCCTCGGCTGCGTGCGGGAGACGGCGATCCGCTCGATGAGCCGCTCACGTTCCCGCTCGACCTCGGCGTCCGCGTACGAAGCGCCGGTGAGCGCGTCGGCGAGGACGTCGAGCATCGTCGGCAGGCCGTCGGCGAGCGAGGTACCGGTGATGGCGAGCCGCTCCGGGTCGACGCCGGACGCGAGGTCGCCGCCGATCAGCGCCAGATCGGCGTCGATCTCGATGCGGTCGCGGCGGGCGGTGCCGGTCAGCAGGGTCTCGGCCAGCACTTCGGCGGTGGCCGGGTGCAGTTTGTCTTCACCGGCGAACGGGATCCACACCCGCAGTTCGACCAGCGGCACGGTGGGCTTGCGGACGGCGAGCACCCGCAGCCCGTTGCTCAGCGTGGTGTCCACATGGGACAGATCGGCGGCGGCGCGCTGCGTCCCCAGCGGCGGGACCGGCCGCGGCCCGGCGGCCGTGCGGCCGATCTCCTCGGCGGTGCGGTGCGGTGCGCTCACTGCTCGGTACCTTCCTGGTCTGAAGATCCACTGCCCGGGCGGACGACGAGCACGGCGCGCGAATCCGGCCGCAGCGCCTTCGCCGCCGCCGAAACGGCCTCCCCGGTGACCGCCGAGATCTTCTCGGCGAGCCGGTACACCAGCGACGCGTCGCCGTACAGCAGCTCGAAAGAGCCGAGCGCGAGCGTCCGGGACACCAGCTTGTCGTGCTCGGAGTGCAGGCTCGCGGCCCAGCGCGCGGTGACCTTCTTGATCTCCTGGTCACCCGGCGGCGTGGCGGCCAGCTTCTCCAGTTCCTCGTCCAGCGCGGTGAGGACCTGGTCGGTGCTCACGTCCGGCGGGTGGATCGCGGTGATGGTGAAGGTGTCCGGGTCACGGGCCTCGAACGGGCCGAACAGCCCGGCGCCCGCGCCGATGTCGACGACCAGCGGCTCGCGGTGCACCAGGCGCTGCTGGAGCCGGGAACCGTCGCCGTCGGTCAGCACGCCGGCGAGCACGAGGTTCGCCAGGTAGCCGTCGAGGTCGTTGATCGGATCCGGCATGCGGTAGCCGACGCCGACCGCGGGCAGCGGGGCGTGCGGATCCACCTGCTCGCCGCGCAGCTCGCCCTCGGGGGCGGGCTCGGCGAACGAGGGACGCTCGGGCGCGGGCCGGTGCGGCACGTCGCCGAAGTGCTTCTCGATCAGCTCGCGGGCCTGCTCGACGGTGAAGTCACCGGCGACGGTCAGCACCGCGTTCGCGGGCGAGTAGTAGGTGTCGAAGAAGGCCGCGCAGTCGTCCAGGGTGGCCTGTTCGAGATCCTCGAAACCGCCGTAACCGTTGTGCGCGTTGGGGAACGTGGAGTACAGCACCGGCGGGAGGGTGATCCACGGGAACCCGCCGTACGGCCGGTTCAGCACGTTGAGGCGGATCTCCTCCTTGACCACGTCGATCTGGTTGGCCAGGTTCTCCTGCGTCAGCTTCGGCGCCCGCATCCTGTCCGCTTCGAGGAACAGGGCGCGCTCGAGAGCCGCGGCGGGGAGGACCTCGAAGTAGTCCGTGTAGTCCGGATGGGTGGAGCCGTTGAAGCTGCCACCACTCGACTGGACGTGCCGGAAGTGCGCGAGCTTCTCCAGGCTCTCGCTCCCCTGGAACATCAAATGCTCGAAGAGGTGCGCGAAACCTGTGCGCCCTTCGGGCTCGGAACGGAAGCCCACGTCGTAGTGGACGCTGACACCCACCACCGGAGCGGTCGCGTCGGGCGCGAGCACCACGCGCAGACCGTTGTCGAGGGTGAATCGGACAAGCTCGGGATCGGCCATGCGCACCACCCTACGGGCTACTCAGGCCTCCAGGCGACGACCCTGGCGGGTCGCGGCGAAGGTTCCCACGAGTGCGGCGGTGAAGTCGCTCACCCGCGAGAGGTCCGCCTCGTCGGCGCCTTCCCTGCCACACCAGTAGATCTTGGGCGGACCCTTCAGTCCGGCGAATCCGGCGACCCAGTCTTCTTGTTCGCCGAGAGCGAGCGCATACGGCAGCGCCCGCGAGAGGAGCACCTCGCGTTCGAGCTTCGGGACGGCCGCCGCCTTGGTCTCCAGCAGCGCGTCACGGACGCCGAGCAGCCGCCGGTGCAGTGTGACGCCGGCCCCGGTGCGCGCCGGGAGCCACCGGGCGGCGACGGCGAGTACCGCGCCCGCGGCGATGACGATCAGCCCGAGCTGGGCGTAGCCGACGGTCAAGGCCAGCAGGACGGTGAGGAACAGCCCGTAGAAGCAGACGCGCAGGCCGATGCCGGTGAGCCTGCCGGGCAGCCGGGAGTACCAGCGGCGTTCGACGACGCTGGCGTCCAACGCGTCTCGCACCCTTTCGATCCCGACCCTCGCGGACTGGAGCTCCGACAGCAGCACCGACTCCCGTCCCTCCGGCAGCAGGACGTCGAACACCGCGCGTTCGTAGGCGGTCAGCTGCTCGTCCGGCGGATTGCGGCGGACGAGCCGCCAGCCGGTCAGCTCGCCGGGCTCCTCGGTCACCCAGAGGTAGTTACGGACGGCGAGGTCGACGACCGTCGCGGCCAGGTCGACGGCGTCGGCACGCCCCGTGAGCACGGTCCCGACCTGCCCGGGCAGCACGCCGTCGGGTGACGAGAACGCGGCCTGGTCGTCCTTCCCGGTGAGCAGCCGGACCGGAAGCGCGTCGCCCGGGTGCTTGTCGCGCCTTCGCAGCAGGCCCAGCGCCACGGCGGCCACGACCAGCGCGAGCGCGAAGCCGCCCCAAGCCCAGCCGACCGGAGAGGTGAGCACGAACGCTCCGGCGAAGGTCTTCGACGGCTCCAGTCGCACGTTCGCCGGGACGGTGCCGCCGGGCAGCTCGACCGAGATCTCCATCCGCTGTCCGGCCGCGAGACTCTGCTGGCTGAACCGGGTCAGCCCGGAATGCGCGATCTGGGCGGCCCCGCAATGCGCGCGCGAACCCTCGGGCCCGGCGTAGCAGGTGACCGCGTTCGGGATGGACGGCGCCGCGAAGCTCGCACGCACGAGTTCGAGCCGGGCGTCCCAGCCGCCCGCGACCTGCCAGCCGACCCGCACCAGGCCGTCCGCTTCGGTGACCGCACCGTCCACTGTGTACCGGACGATCGAGGTGCCGCCCCTGAGCTTGACGGTGAACTCGTCTTCGGTCAGCTCGGAGTTGCCCGCGCCCTCGATGACGACGTCGCGGATGCCGATGATCCGGTCGCGGTCGTGCGGGGCCGCCGTGCGGAGCGGGATCCGGCGGGTCATCGTCGCCTCGCTCGGCACGGACACCGCCTCGACGACCGAAAGGGCGCCGTCGCGTTCCACCTTGAGCGAGATCTCCGCGCTGTTGGGCAGCGAGGGCAGCTGCGGTTCGCCTTGCGCTCCCGCCGGTGCCGCGCTCAGCACCAGCAGAACGAGCGCCAAGACCACGCAATTCGGCACCAGCTTGCGATAGTTGCGCGTGCAAGGATCGCAAGCCGGTGCCGAATCGCGAGTCTTCATGATCAGGCGGGGACCGGTTCCGGGCGGAGCGAGCGCAGGTGCCCGGATTCGGCGAGCAGACCGTCCAAAGCGGACAGGAACGACGGAAGGTGCGCGGCGAACCGGCGCAGATCCCGATCGCCCTCGAGGCCGCCGAACCAGTACAGCCCGGCCGAGCCGTCCGCCGACGGGTCGAGCCCCTCGAACGTGCGGAGCCAGTGCTCGGTGTCGCCGAGCACGATGGCGTACGGCAACGACCGGGAGAACACCAATTCCCGGTCCGCCACGGGGATGTCGGCGACCTTGACGGTGTGCAGGTACTCGAGCAGGCCACGCACCTGCCCGACCAGCCGCCTGCCGCGCGAGGTCCGCGGCGGGAGCCACGAGGCGCCCAGCAACGCGGCGACCCCGGCGAGCACGACCGCCACGCCGAGCAGCGCGTGCCCGGCCGTGAAGGTCAGCACGACGGTGCCCACGAGACCGAGCGCCACCAGGCCGATGCCCGCCCACGTGAGCTTGCTCCTGCCCTTGTCCGGACGGCGGGAGAACCAGGCCTTGCGCACGACGTCCGCGTACATCGCCTCCCCGGCGACGCGGAGGTCGACGGTGCCGCGGCCGCGGAGTTCCGACAGCAGCACGGAATCGGTGCCCTCGGGAAGGAGCGCGGTGTAGATCTCGCGCTCGAAGGCGGCGAGGTGCTCATCGGGCGCGTTGCGGCGACTGATCTGCCAGTCGACCGTGCCCGCGCCGCGCACCTCGGCGATCCACAGATAGTTGCGGACCGCGAGGTCGACCACCGTTCCGCTGACGTCCACGACGTCGACCGTCTCGTCGACGACCGTGCCGACCTGACCGGGCAGGACACCGTCGGGCGAGGCGAAGGAGACCCGATCACCGTCTCGCATGAGGACGTCGACCGGGCCGGTTCCCGCCGTGAGCGCGCCCTTGTCGCGACGGCGCAGCAACCAGACGGCGAGCGCGCCGAGGATCAGCGCCAGCGCCAGCGCCCCGAAACCGAGACCGGCGACGGTGGTGAGGGCGAACGCTCCGCCGACCGAGGCGATCTGCTCGAACCGCGCGTTCGCGGGCACCGTGCCGGCCGGAAGTCCGACGGCGAGGTCGACCCGTTCGCCCGCCGCGAGTTTGTCCTGCTCGACGCGGACGACGCCGCTGTGGTCGATCTCCGCGAGCGAACACTGCCTGTCCGAGCCGAGCGGCCCGGCGAAACAGTCCACTGTGGGCGTTTCCTGTGTCGGCGCGCTGAACGAAGCGGACACGCGGGACAGTTCGCCGTCCCAGCCGCTCGCCACCTGCCAGCGCACCTGCTGCGCGCCGTTGACGTCCGCGACCGCTCCGTCCACTTTGTACTTGAGGGTGGCCGCTCCGCCGTCGAAGGTGGCGACCAGCTGCTCACCGTTCGACTCGGCCTTCCCCGCGCCTTCGACCGAGACGTCACGGACGCCGTAGACACGGTCCTGCTCTTCACCGGCGGGAACCTTCAACGGAATCCGGCGTACCAGGTGCTGTCCACCCGGGACGGTCACCTGCTCGGTGATCGACACCGAACCGTCGCGTTCCACCTTCACCGAGACGTTCGCGGCCGCGCCGCCCGGCGGCTGGAGCAGCCCGAGCTGGCCGCGTGCGCCGATCGGCGGCGGCTTCGGCAACTGCGGCGCGTTCGTCAGCGAAGGGCCCGCTTCGGGCGCCTCCGGAACGTTCGTATCCGACGGCGGGGCCATCAAGGCCGAGCTCGCCGCGACGGCCACGACCGCCGTCCCCCATTTCGTCAACACAGCCACACACCTTAGGGCAGCCGATCTATGCTGACCGCCGAAACGCCGAATCGCCCCACCTGGGCGAACGGCGTTGCCGAACCGCATGGGGGATCCACTCGATGAACCAGCAGCCGCCCGGCGCGCCTGATCCGCGGCGCCGGCCGACTCCGCCGCCACCGCCGCACGGTGGCCGCCCGCTTCCGCCGCCGGGCGCGCGTCCGCTGCCACCGCAAAGCGGCCGCCCGCTCCCGCCACCCGGAGCACGGCCACTGCCGCCGCGCGGCGGTCCGGGCCCTGTCCCGCCCGGCCGCCCCGGACAACCGCCGGTCTCCCGGCCGACGCCGGTCCCGCCGCCGTTCCGGCCGGGTCCGCCGAGCGGCGGGATGCCGCTGCCCCCGCCGGGCGCGGCCCCGCTGCCGCCGCCGCGGATCGGCGCACCTGTCCCGGTCGGCCCGCCGCAGCTTCCGTACGGCCCGCGTTTCGCTCAGCCCGCGTTCACGCCGTACGGCGGATATCGCGCCAAGAAGTCCAACGGCGGGGTGATCGCGGCGGTCGCGATCGTCGCCGTGATGGCGGTCATGGGCGGGTTGCTGATGGTCGTCACCATCGCGAACGGCGACTCGCGTCACACCGCGGATGTCGGGTACTCCAGTTATTCGACGACGTCCTCTTCGGACTACACGACCACCACGTCCAGCGACACGTCGACGGCGACGAGCACCCGTTCACGCGATTCGACCGCCTCGCGCGAAACGTCGGCGGGCTCGACCCGGGAGACCTCGGCCAGCCGTGCCCCGTCCGGCCCGCAACCGCACTACAAGCTGGCGGACAACCCGCTGTGGCTCGATTCCCAAGTCGGCCTGCCGAACCAGCCGTGCAACCTCTCGCGCTGGGCGAACAACCCGGACGCGGCCGCGGCGTTCTTCGAAAGCGCGCGGCCCTGCCTGGACAGCGTCTGGCAGCAGGTCATGAAGTACACGAAACTGCCGTTCCGGGTCCCGACCGTGAAGTACCCGTCCGGCAAGAACTGGTCAAGCCCCTGCGGCGACGCCAGCAACGGCTCGGTAGCGGCGTTCTACTGCTCGCAGAACGAGACGCTTTACATGCCGTACGAAGGCCTTCAGGTCCCCCAGTACGGCAACCGGCCTGGGGTCTATCTGGCCCTCTACGCCCATGAGTACGCGCACCACATCCAGGCGCTCTCCGGTATCTCGAAGGCCTATTGGGACGCGCGATACGAAGCGGGCACCGACTCGGCGGCGGGCCTGGAGATGTCGCGGCGCAACGAACTTTCGGCGCAGTGTCTGTCCGGGACGTTCCTGGGCTCGACGGTCGGCCGCGGCGGTTCGGTCGACCAGGCGATGTACCGCGACGCCTGGCAGACCCAGGACCGCGGCGACCACAACGGCGGCCCGCGCGACCACGGGTCCGACGCGCACGCCGTCTCGTGGTGGCAGCACGGCGCGCAGAAGAACCGGCTGTTCCAGTGCAACACGTGGGCGGCCAAGCCGGCCGACGTCTCCTGACCCGCTCGGGTTTCGCGCGGCTCGGTCCGTGAAGGGCGCGAGCGGGGAATCGAGAGCCGGGCATGCCCCCAATGCGGCATTGGGGACACTGAGCGTCCCCAATGCCGCATTGGGGGCATCGGACCGGGGACGTGGGTCAGCTGGGCGGTGTGAAGGGGTTCTCCGGGGCGGGGTCCGCGGGCGGCTGCGGCGGGGCGATCGGCTGCGGCTGGGCGACCGGCGCGGGAGCGACGGGCTGCGGATAGTGCTGTCCAGGCGCGAAAGGCTGCGCCACAGGCAACACCGGCTGCCCAACAGGCGCCACCGGCGCGAAGGTCTGTACCGCCGCGAAAGGCTGTGCCACCGGCGGCCCGTACTGAACCGCCGGTTGCAGCTTCGCCTGATCCCGCTGCCGCCGCTCCGCCAGCACCGCCGACAGGTACGCCCACGACGGCACTCCCGGCGGCACCGGCGCCCCGATCACCGAAGCGACCTGCTGCGCGAGCCCGTACCCGAGGGCTTCGACCGCTTCGGGGCGAAGCTCGCTCGTGCGGCTCAAGTACTGCCGGACGGCCAGCGCGAGGTCGTTCGGCAGCCGGGTCAGGTCCAGCTGCGAAGCCCAGTGCGCCAGCTGCGGCGGCATCCCGACGTACGGCGTGCGGGAGGCGGGCATGCGTTCCCGGATCACCAGGGTGCCGGCGAGGTAGTCGCCGACGCGGCGGCCGTTGGGCGACAGCAGCGACGTGACCACGGCCACGACGCCGAGCATGCCCAGCGCCCAGAAGTCGACGAAGAAGCCGGCGAGCCCGCGGACCAGCGCGTGCCGGAACCGGACAGGGCCGCCGTCGGTGCGGACCACCCGCAGGCCGAGCGCCATCTTCCCGAGGGTGCGGCCGCGGGTCAGTGTCTCGGAGATCACCGGGTAGCCGACCATGATCAACACGAGGGTCACCAGGAACAGGGTCAGCGCCAGCGCCTCGTCACCGAACGCGGCGACCTGGCTCAGGACCAGCATCGCGACGACCAGCGCGATCAGCTGGAGGGCGACGTCGAGCATCATGGCGAGACCGCGGCTGGCCAGTTTCGCCGCGCGCACGTCCAGGACGACGGCCTCGCCGGTGACGAGTTCGGACTCTTGTTCCACCTGGCAAGCGTAGTGACGAATAGGCTGGGCGACCAAAGACGATCGCCGGGAGGGCTCCGAGTTGGACGTGGACGTGTTCGTCGCCGCGCATCAGGCCGAATGGAACCGGCTGCGTGACCTCGTCGGCCGCGCCGGGAAACTCAGCGGCCCGGACGCCGACGAGCTGGTGACGCTGTACCAGCGCGTCGCGACGCATCTTTCGATCATCCGCTCGGTCGCGCCCGACCCGGTGCTCGTCGCTCAGCTGTCCGGTCTGGTCGCGAAGGCCCGCTCCGCCGTCACCGGCTCGCACAGTCCCGCTTGGCGTGAGGTCGGGCTGTTCTTCACCCAGCGGTTCCCGGCGGCCCTGTACCTGAGCAGGCGTTGGTGGCTGGCGTCGGCGGCGGCGTCGATCGCGGTGATGGCGATCGCGGCGGTGTGGATCGCGGGCGACCCGCAGGTGCTCGCGTCGCTGGCCTCACCCGAGGAGTTCAAGGACTTGACGGCGCCCGGCGGGAAGTACGAGACGTATTACTCGTCCGACCCCGCGGGGTCCTTCGCCGCGCGCGTCTGGACGAACAACGCGTGGGTGGCCGCGACCTGCCTGTTCCTCGGCGTGGTGCTGGGACTCCCGGTGATCTACGCGCTCTGGGCGAACTCGCTGAACCTCGCGATCGGCGCGGCGCTGATGTCCTCGGCCGGACGGCTCGACGTGTTCTTCGGCCTGATCCTGCCGCACGGCCTGCTGGAGCTGACCGCGGTGTTCGTCGCGGCCGGGACGGGGCTGAAACTCGGCTGGACGGTCATCGACCCGGGGCGCCGGTCCCGGACGGCCGCGCTCGGCGAGCAGGGGCGATCGGTCGTGGTGATGGCGCTGGGGCTGACCGTGGTCCTGCTGATCTCCGGCGTGATCGAAGGCTTCGTGACCCCGTCGGGCCTGCCGACCTGGGCTCGCATCGGCATCGGAGTGGTCGCCGAGGTCGCGTTCTTACTGTACGTGTTCGTGGTCGGGCGCCGGGCCGCGAAAGCGGGCGAAGTGGGTGATGTCGACTGGCGATACGCTGGAGATTCTCGACCTGAAGCCGGCTGAACTGGTTAGCTCCTCCCATGGGGAGAAAACGGTTACGCGTTCTGGCGATCGTCGTTTTGTCCGTGCTCGCCTCGACGCTTCTCGTCGGCGCGTCCCAGGCCCGGACCGGATCCGCGCCATCGGGCAAACAGAACTGGGTGGTGAGCGTCGGCGGATTCCGCACCGACGCCGACCGCAACTACATCCGCCTCGGCTACCTCGTGTTCAACCCGGCCGACAACACCGTCGCGCACAACTTCTGGACCTGGAACCAGGCGGATTTCCCCGCCCCCGTCAACAGCGGCGACGTCTATTACTGCGGCGACTGGGCGCCGGGGTCCAATCCCCGCAACAACTGCCCGATCAAGACCGCGCCGGGCTTCACCGGTGAACCGAACGGCCACTTCACCGGCACCTATGCCGAGAACTCCGGGCAGGTGGCCATCACCTGGACGAAGAGCA
Organism: Amycolatopsis sp. WAC 01375; assembly: GCF_003947325.1. Classification (NCBI taxonomy): domain Bacteria; kingdom Bacillati; phylum Actinomycetota; class Actinomycetes; order Pseudonocardiales; family Pseudonocardiaceae; genus Amycolatopsis; species Amycolatopsis sp. WAC 01375. Next base: position 146,157 of record NZ_QHHW01000011.1, on the reverse strand, counting down.
CTGTCAACGGCACCACGACCACTGTGAACCTCGCGGAGACGTGGGCGGTTTCGGAACCCCGGCCGGGCCTCGGCCGATTGCAACTGGTGAGCGACGACTACTCCATCACCAGCGGCATCGCCTATGGCAGCAACGCCTCCCTCGCGCAGACCAGCAAGGCCCCGATGAGTTCGGTCCGCGCGACCCAGCGGTCGTACCTGCTCGAAGGGCAAGGGGTGAACCGCCGCGCGATCACCAACTGGACCAGAGGCGGCAGTGGCGCCCTCGGTGTCGGTCCGGGTTGGAACAAGTGCGACGACGGCTCGTGCCTCGGCTTCGTGCAGTACGACTCCGGCTGCGCCCCGACCTCCTGCTGCCTCCCAGGCGACGGATACGAGGCGTGCGCACAGAAGATCATCGATACCGGCGACAGACGGTTCTACTACCTGAGCGATGCCTTCGGCGGACGGCGCAACAGTTACGAGTTCTGGTGCGAATGCCTGTCCTACAACGGTTGCTACCTCGGCAACAGTCACGTCCGCCCGCTGCTGCAGGTGATCGACGACGCGGGGGCGTTCCAGGGCTGGGTCGGCGCCGAGGTCAGCCCCGACCGGAGCGGTTCGCGGGATCCCGCCGGCGAGTACTACTCGAGTTTCGCTCTGGTGGCCTAGGCCGGAAGCGCGTGAAGGCCCCCTTCCCTCGGCTGAGCCGAGGGAAGGGGGCCTTCACGCGCCGCTCGGCAGGTGCAGCTGTCCGCTCAGCAGGTGCAGCTGCCCTCGAAGGTGATGCTGTTCCCGTCCTCCAGGCTCGCGCTGCCCGCGAACCGGATCTCGAATTCGCCCGGTTCGGTCAGGACGATCTTCGGGCTGGCGGCCGACCCGTCGGCGCCGGTCTTCGCGGTCGCCGTCTCGGCGCCGCCTTCGAAGACCAGCACGTTCTTCGCCCGCGCCGCGCGGACGAAGAAGTTCACCGGCACGTCGGCCGCGGGCTGCCCGCTCTCCCCGATCACGCGCACTACGAACGGCTGACCAGGTGTCTTCGTGGACAGTCGCTGCCCGTTCCCCGACAGGATCGCGAGGGTCCGCACCCCGGCCGCCCAGGTGTTGGACAGTCCTGGCAGTGAACAGACTTCCTGATACAGCCGCGATCCGGCGATCGGCGCCTCCGCGGTGAGGCAGCGCGCGGTCGCCACGTTCGCCAGGAGCACCAGCCCGGGCAGCCCGGCGTTGCGGCGCCACTGCTGGTGACGGTCTTTGCCGTCGCACGCCGCGAGTTTGACGCCAACGCCGTCGACGGGACTGATCGCCGCCAGGCACTGTCCACTCGCGACATGCTTGTACGAAAGCGCCGCCTTGTCGTACACCCATTGCGCGCTGGCGTCCTTCGCGTCGGCGAGGGCGAGCTTGCCGTCGGCCGCGGCCAAGGAGAGGTTCCCGCCTCCGTCGGCGAGGTGGACCGGTGTCCCGGCGGGTTGTGCGGAAGCGGGTGACACGAGCAGCGCCAGCGGGAGCACCGCGAGGAACAGCACGACCTTGCGCAAGCCTGACCCCAATCCTGTCGGTCCGGAACTCCTTCCGAGCTAACCGCCCGCGACACCCGCCGCCAACCGGCACCACTCCATCGGGTTCAGCCGAACCGCACGTGGGTCTGCCACAGCTTGAACAGCTCAAGGTCGCCGACGACGTCCCCTGCGTCCCGACGCTGGTAGAGCGCCAGCAACAACTCCGTCAGCGAGCCACGCACGGTCACCGCGGCATCGCGTCGCCCCCGCTCCCAGGTGACCGCCGAGCCGTCGAGGTCGAGGAACCAAGCGTGCTCCCCCGACTCGAAACCCACCGACCGGCCTGCCCCGAGGATCTCCCGCTTCTCCGGCCTGAACTCGAAGTGCAGCGGCAGCGCTTCGAGCTCCATCCACTCGTCGATCGCGTCGAGCACGACCTCGGGCGTGGCGCGGAACTCCAGCTCCGCGGCCAGGGTCGCGTCAGCGCGGTGGACCAGCGTCTCGTGGGTGAAGCGGCGCGCGTAGAACGACGCGGTCCGGTAGTGGAACGGCACCCAGACCTCGGCTTCCGGTCCCGCTTCCCGCAGCGCCGACGCCAGCCGGGAAGCACCATCCACCAGCCAGGATCCGGGCAGCTGCCCGGAATCGTCGCCGTCCACCCGGCGCACCTGGTCGTCGGGCACCGGCGACGTCGCCCGGCTCCGGACGATCTCGTCCGCCCATCGGTGCCCGGCGCCGAGATGCCGCACCAGCGCGCCCAGCGTCCAGCCCGGACAGGACGGCACGGGTGTGGTCAGGTCGGCGTCGGCCAGTTCCGTCGCGAGCAGTTCGGCCTGGGTGACGATCTCCGCGCAGTGCCGGTCGAAATCCATCGGTTCCTCCTGATGATCGGTTCACCAGGGGGTCGGAGCCGGTTCGCGGCTCTCGACATCAGAGCCGTCCGGCCGCCTTCAGCGCGAGATACCGGTCGGCCAGCCGCGGCGGCAGGTCCTCCGGGACGGCGTCGACGACCTCGACACCGTGCCGCGCCAGCCGCGCGGTGACCTGGCGGCGTTCGGCCAGCACCCGCTCGGCCGCGGCCGCGTCGTAGACGGCTTCCGCGTCGCCGCGGCCCGCCGCCATCTCGGCGACCCGCGGATCCGCCACCGAAGCGATCATCAGCTGGTGTCGCGAGGTCAGTTTGGACAGCACCGGGAACAGGCCTTCTTCCAGCGGCGCCGCGTCGAGCCCGGTCAGCAGGACGACCAGCGCGCGCCGCCGGGTCCGCCGCAGGACCTCCGCGATCATCCCGCGCGCGTCGGTCTCGACGAGTGACGATTCGAGCGGCGCCATCGCGTTCACCAAAGCGGGCAACAAGTCGCTCGAACCCCGGACCGCGGCGTGGACCTGCCGGTCGTAGGCGAGCAGGTCGACGCGGTCACCCGCCCGCGCGGCGAGCACGGCCAGCAGCAGGGCCGCGTCCATCGCCGCGTCCAGCCGCGGCGCGTCCCCGACCCGGCCCGCCGAAACGCGGCCGGTGTCGAGCACCAGCACCACGTGCCGGTCGCGTTCGGGGCGCCAGGTCCGCACCATGACGTCGGACGCGCGCGCCGAAGCCCGCCAGTCGATCGACCGGACGTCGTCGCCGATCACGTACTCGCGCAGGGAGTCGAATTCCGTGCCCTGGCCCCGGATCAGCACCGCGTTGCGACCGTCGAGCTGTTGCAGCCGCGCCAGCCTCGACGGCAGATGCTTGCGGCTGTGGAACGGCGGCAGCACCCGCACGGTCCACGGCACGTCGTGCGAACCCTGCCGTGCGGCGAGCCCCAGCGGGCCTGTCGATCGGACGGTGACCCTGGCCGCCGTCCGGTCGCCGCGCCTGGTGGGCAGGAGCCGGGTGGTCACGACGCGGCGTTCGCCCGCCGGAAGGGTCAAACGGTGCCTGTCTTCCGCGCCGGCGCTGGGCGGCCAGGCATCCCGCAGCCAAGCGCGCACGGGACGGCCACCGGGATTGGCCACGGTCAGCGTGACCTCGCACGCCTCCCCCAGCCGCACGGACGTCGCGCCGGACCGCGCGAATTCCAGCCGCCGCACGCTCCCGGCGAGCAGGAGATCCAGCGCCACCAACGCGAACAGCACCGCCGCGGCCAGCCCGATCCCGGCCCACGAGGGCAGCAGGAAACCGACCACCGGTGCCGCGAGAAGCGCCAGCAGCCCGAGCCGCCCGGTGACGGCCATCAGCGCGGAACGGGCACGGACGCGAGGACGCGGTCCAGCACACCGTCGGCGGTCGCGCCTTCGAGTTCGGCCTCGGGCCGCAGATCGAGCCGGTGCCGCAAAGACGGCCGTGCCAAGGCTTTGACGTCGTCCGGGGTGGCGTAGTCGCGGCCGGCGAGCCACGCCCACGCCCTGGTCGCGGCCAGCAGCGCGGTCGCGCCACGCGGCGAAACGCCGAGCCGCACGGACGGCAGCGACCGCGTCGCCCGGCAGACGTCCACGATGTAGGCGAGCACCTCGGGGCGCACGGTGACCCCGGCGACCGCGCGCCGCGCGGCGTCGAGCTGGGCGACCCCGGCGACCGGGGTGATCCCCGCCGCGCCGAGGTTTCGCGGGTCGAAACCCTGCGCGTGCCGGGAAAGGATGCCGAATTCGTCCTCACGGGACGGCATCGGCATGGTCAGCTTCAAGAGGAAACGGTCGAGCTGCGCCTCGGGCAACGGGTACGTGCCTTCGTATTCGACCGGGTTCTGCGTCGCGATGACGATGAACGGATCGGGCAGCGGCCGCGTCTTGCCGTCGCTGGAAACCTGACGTTCCTCCATCGCCTCCAGCAGCGAAGACTGCGTTTTCGGCGGAGTGCGGTTGATTTCGTCGGCCAGCAACAGATTTGTGAACACCGGACCCTCGCGGAACGAGAACTCGCCGCTGTGCGCGTCGTAGACGATCGAGCCGGTGATGTCGCCCGGCATGAGGTCCGGCGTGAACTGCACCCGGGTGGTCTCCAGCTCCAGTGCCGCGGCCAAAGCCCGCACCAGCAACGTCTTGGCCACGCCGGGAACGCCTTCGAGCAGCACATGTCCCCGGCACAGCAACGCGATGATGAGCCCGGTGACGGCCGCGTCGTTGCCGACCACGGCCTTCCCGACCTCGGCCCGCAGGGCGATCAGCGCCGCCCGCGCTTCGGCCGCACCATCCACGGTGCCCTGCTCGGACTGTTCGGTACTCAAGACCGCTCCACCTCTCGTTCCACGACATCGAGTCCGTCCGCCAGCCGCACCAGGGCGGCGTCATCCGCGGGCGGGTCCCCGTACAACAGCGCGCCGACCTCGGCCGGTGCCCTGCCGGTCCGCACGGCGACGGATTCCACCAGCGCCGCGGGTTCGGCGTCACGGGTGAGCCCCAGCAACGGCCGCAGCCGCGCGCGGGCCGCCTCACGCAGGGTCTCCCCGGCGTGCGCGGCGGCCTTCGCCTTGCGATACAACCTCGCCCGTCCCTCGGTGGCCTCGGCCGCGCGCACCACGACGGGGATCGGTTCGGTCACCACCTGGCCCAGCCGCCGCGAGCGCCACAACGCCAGCAGCACCACCGCGACCCCGGCCTGCAACGCCGCGTACGACCAGCCCGCCGGGATCAGTTCGGACAGCGGCTTCTTCTCCGCTTCGAGCGACGGATCCGCCGGCGTCGGCAGGTACCAGACCAGCCGTTCGTGCTTCCCGAGCAACCGCATCGCGAGCGCCGCGTTGCCTTCGTTCGCGAGCCGTTCGTTGGTCAGCGGCTCGGGGGTGCCGAGTACCGTGACCGTCCCTTCCGGACCGGGCACTTCGAGATACGAGCCGCCGTAGCATTCCTGCGCTCGCGGCTGCGTGGCCGTGTACTTCAAGCCGCCCATCGTCGCGCTGCCCGCCGCGACGGGATCCACTGCCTGGCAGTCCGGGGAACGGGCTTCGGTTTCGAGCTGGCCGGTCGACCGCACACCCGGGAGGATCTCCTCGACCGTGGCAGGACTCGGCCGCACCAGCACGACATGCTTGGCGCTCCGCCGGATTTCGGCGAAGGTGTTCTTGGGCAGGTACGCGGGCTGGGTGATCAAGACGGTCGCGTCCCTCGCGACGCCCTTGGCCGCGGCGGCGGTGCGCACGACCGGGATCTTGACGCCTTCCCGTTCCAGCAAGGTCGCCAGCGCACGGCTGCCACCGGGCTCGTAGGACCCCGGTTCGAGCGCGCCGGTGGTCTGCTCGCCCTGGACGAGGACGAGCAGCGTCCCGGTCAGCACGAGCATGAGGACGACCGCGAGCGGCGACCGCACTCCGCGCCAGATCCGGCGGGCGTCGGGCGAAACCGAGGTCATCCGGCCGCCAAGGCGACCGGCCTGGCACGACGGCAGCGTTCGTCCAGTTCGGACAGTGACCGGTAGCCGGCCTCGGTGGCCGGGAGGCCGCCGTAGTGGACGTCGTCGAACAGCCGGGCGCCGGCGCGCAGGGCCACGGCGACGTCGGGGAGCAGCCGTCCGGCTTCGATGGCGGCCTCGTCGGCGGTCCGGCCGGACTTCTCGTCCAGCAACGCCCGTTCCTCCAAAGACCGCACCACGGCACGGAAGAGCTCACGGACGGCGTCGTCGAAGTCGCCCCGTGACGCGGCCTCCTCGGCCGCCTTGCGATGTTCGCCGGAAGCCTTGCGCTGCCCGGCGAACACGGCGCGGCCGCTCTTGGCCGACGCCGCCAGCGGGCCCGACTTCAGCCGGATCACCACGACCACCACGATCAGCACGACGACCAGCAGCACCACGGCGAAGATCCCGCCGGGCACGGCGCTGTCGACGGTTTCGAGGAGACCGAACAGCTTTTCGAGCACCCAGCTGAACGCCTCGGACAGCCAGCTCGGCTTCGCGGCTTGATAAGCCTGACCCGCGAGCTCCTCGGCGGCACGCAGCCGGGCGGTGTCCCGGTCGATGTCGACCGGGACCTCGGAGAGGAAACGCGTCACCATGCCTGCGGCGGGGGCGGCGTCGCGATCCCGGCCGCGCGGGCCAGTTCGATGTCCATGCCCTCGCGGCGCATCCGCTGATCGATGTAGAGGATCACGGTCACCAGCGCGGAGAACGGTCCGACGATCGTCTGCGCGATCACCGTGCCCACCGACTGCAGGATCAGGTCACCGGTCGAGGGGATGTACACCTGCTCGGGGTCGGTGAACAGGGTCATGAACGCGCCGAAGCTGAACGGCATCGTGATGATCATCGCCAGGAAGCCCGAGATCACCGCGGCCAGCAGCAGGATCCCGAAGATCCGCCAGAACATCCCCGAGACCAGCTTCGCCGATCGGCGGAACGCCTCCCGCACGGTGCCGCGTTCCAGCAGCAGCGCCGGGCTGGCCAGCGCCCAGAAGGTGTAGGGGATGATCGCGGGCACGAAACAGAAGATCGCCGCGACCAAGATCGCCAGCGTGTAGAGCACGGTCAGCCCGAGCAGCGGCAGCAGCCGTCCCGCCGCCTCCTTCACCGCCTCCTTGAAGACGATCGGTTTGCCCAGTGCGGCCTTGCCCATCAAGACGGTCAGGAACCCGGTGAGCAGCGTGGTCCCGATCATCGTGGCGACCAGGCTGACGAAGCTCGCCGCCAGCGATCCGCCGAGCATGTCCAGCGTCTGGTTCAGCAGTTCCTGATCGGTGGCCGCCGGACCGAGATCGCGGAGCCGCTCGAGGTCCTCGGTCGTGTCGACCAGCAGGAACCCGATCAGGTCGATGGCCGCGGTCAGCACGGCGGTCACGGCGGCGGCGCCGAAGACCATCCGCCAGTACCGGCGCATGGTCGTGACCGCGCCGTCGAGGATGTCGGTGAGGTTCAGCGGGCGCAGCGGGATGACCCCTGGCCTGCCGAGACCGACCTTCCAGTTCGGATACTGCTGCTGTTGCTGCGGCGGCTGGTAGGACGGCAGCGGCGGCGGCGTGGCCCCGGACGGGGACTGCCACTGCTGCTCAGGCGCCGGTGACGGCGGAACTTCACCCCGCGGCGGTGTCGGCATGTCCGCCTGCGGCTGTGCCGATTCGCCCGCCTGCGACTGTGCTGGTTCGCCTGCCTTCGGCTGTGCCGGTTTGCCCGGAGTCTCGGTACCTTCCGGCCCGGACGGTCCGCCGGTCTCCGTCATGCGACAGCCCCTCTACCCGTTCACGTTGCTTACGCCCACTCTTCCAGAGGGTCCGACACCCGGCCAGAGCTGGGGTGACGACACTGATGGGTGACCACTCGCCTCATGCTGGATACCCTCTGCAGCCGAGCTGTGGGAAGGGACACCGTTAGCTCGTTATGCTGAACATCGGGCCGGGTACCCCCGGTTCGCCCCTAGAACCACCGGGACCGACTTGATGACGCAACCGCCCCACGGCCAGTGGCCGCCACGCGGCGCCGTCCAGCCACCGCCGGTGCACGGCCAGCACCCTGCCCAGTGGCACGGCGCGCCGCACCAGTTCCCGCCGCCGCCACCGCGTCGGCGGTCCGTGGGCGCGATCGTCGGCATCTGCCTCGGCGCGGTCGCCGTACTGGTCCTCGGCCTCGTCGCGATCATCTCACTCAATCGTGACGGCACCGATCACGTAGCGAACGCGGGCTATTCGACCCTGCCGAACCCGACTTCCCCGGCCGCGTTGCCGCCGAGCGGGTCTTCTTCGCCGTCGTCCTCGACGAACCCGTTCCCCTCGTCGCCGTCCAGGGCGCCGTCGTCGTCGAGCGGGCCGCAGAAGATCCTCAAACTCGGCGACCACCCGATCCTCCAGGACCCCAACGCGGGCCTGCAGAACCGGGTCTGCACCCTGCCGCAGTGGCAGAGCAGCCAGCAGGCCGCCGAGGCGTTCTTCACCGCGGCGGGCAAATGCCTCGACAACGCGTGGGGACCGTTCCTCGACGCCTACGACCTGCCGTTCACCCCGCCCGCGCTGCACTTCCCGACCGGGGCCAGCTTCGAAACCGAATGCGGCACGATCCAGGTGGGCATCGCGACGGCGGCGTACTACTGCGAGAACAATCTCTACGTGCCGTTCCGTGGTCTTCAAACCGACCAGTACGGCAACAACCCCGGCGTCTACCTCGCCCTTTTCGCGCACGAGTACGGGCACCACGTGCAGGAGGTCGCCGGGCTGATGGACGCGGCCTGGCAGAAGATCTACGACGCGGGCCAGAACAGCCCCGCCGGGCTGGAGATGTCACGGCGCAAGGAACTCCAGGCGCAGTGCTTCTCCGGGATGTTCCTCGGCGCACACGTCGACCAGGGCGGCACGGTCAGCCGGGACATGTACAACAAGGCGTGGAACGACCAGGAGACCCGGGGCGACAACACCTCGCGCAGCCAGGACCACGGGACGAACGCGCATTACGCGTCCTGGTGGCGGGCGGGTGCGAGCAACAACCGGATCGCCGACTGCAACACCTTCTCGGCCCCGGGGAGCGCCGTTTCCTGACTTCAGCGCGGTGGGCGTCTCTCCCCCGGCTGAGCCCACGGTGCCGGCAAAGTCGCATATCCGCTGTTCGGTGGCGCTCTTGATGATTCGAACTGGATATCGTCGGCTGTCCGAAGGGGCAGATCTCGTGTGGCGGTTCGGCTTGCTCAAGGGGCGGGGTCACGTTTAGGAGGGTTCTGGTCAAGGGTGTTTAGGCACCCTGCTGGGGGTGAGCCGGGTAGTGGCCGGTCCGTGAAGGACCCCTTGCCTCGGCTCAGCCGAGGAAACTCGACCTTCACGCCTTCCCCAGTACATGAAGGAAGCCGCGGGCCACGCGCAGGCATCCAAGAGACGGTTCTAACCCTCCCAAACACTCACGACCCCTCCGCAAAACACCCGAATCGGGCACTGTCACCGCCGGAACTGTCCCCCCGTGGACAGCCGAGGAGGCGCCACGCCACTGTGACGAGCCCGCCTCCGCCGCTCCGGCACCCGCTTGAGCAGTGGTTATACGACTTTTGCCGGGGCCCTGGGCTGAGCCGGGGGAAGGGCCTTCACGCGAGTTCCGTCTTCAATCACGCGAGTTCCGTCTTCAATCACGCGAGTTCCGTCTTCAATCACGCGAGTTCCGTCTTCAATCACGCGAGTTCCGTCTTCAATCACGCGTGTTCGCGGGATCAGGCCGCCACGAGCCTCCGCGGCCCGCGCAACACCAGGTAGACGTACACCCCGCCGGCGAAGCAGCTGAACACCAGCAGCGCCATCCCGAGCGGCCGCCGCGCGTCGCTGGCTCCCGCTGTCGCGTCGGCCGCGTGCACCGAGACGCCGTCGCCCGAGGCCCCGTCCGGGACGACGACCTCGATGCGCTCGCCCTTGCCGTGGCCGCAGCCGTTGAACGAGCCCTCCATCGGCTTGCCGCCGAATTCGAACTTGACCTTCTCGGTCGCGCCGCCGCCCGTGCAGGGCGCGGGCTCGACGACCTCCGCCCGCACGGTCGTCCCCTTGGGCTCGTTCGTGATGCCGAACAGCCCCGGCCCGGCGAACCAGGCCAGAAAGATCACCAGCAGGCCGGCACCGGCCGCCACGGCCAGGGAGTTCCACCCCGGCGTGAGCCCTCTGGCGGGGTCCGATCGCTTGCGCACGAACGCCATGCTCCCAGAACCCGGCGGCAAAACACAGGAGCCCTCTTGTCCGGGCAGCGCGATACCAGCGGCAGAACAGAAGAACCCTCTTGTCCGGTCAGCGCGATACCAAAGGTCCCCCGCTACCGCTCGATCGTCTCCGCGGAGGTCACCTTCCGGACGTACAGCAGCTTGTCGCCCGGCTCGATGGCGTCGGCCTGCGGGGCGTCCACGCGGTACAGGACGCCGTCGCGGACGACGCCCAGCACGATGTCCGACAGATGCCGCGGCGAACCGCCCTCTTCGGACGGCTCCACCGGGCGTTCGGCGATCGCGAGACCTGACTCGGGGGTGAGGAGGTCCTCGACCATGTCGACCACCAGCGGCGTCGACGTCGCCATGCCGAGCAGGCGTCCGGCGGTCTCGCTCGACACCACGACCTGGTTCGCGCCCGACTGCTTGAGCAGGTGGACGTTCTCCGTTTCACGCACCGAAGCCACGATGTGCGCCTTCGGTGCCAGCTCGCGCGCGGTCAGCGTGACCAGCACCGCGGTGTCGTCCCGGTTCGGGGCGACGACCACGGCCTTGGCCCGCTGCACCCCGGCGACGCGCAGCACGTCGGCGCGGGTGGCCGAACCGTGCACGACCACCAGGCCGAGCGCGGTGGCCGCTTCGAGGGCTTGCTGGTCGGTGTCGACGACGACGATGTGGTCGGGCTCGACGTTCTCGTCCCCGAGCAGCGCGTTGACCGCCGACCGGCCCTTCGTGCCGAATCCGACGACGACCGTGTGGTCACGCACCTTCGTCCTCCACTTTTGGATCTTGAAAGCCTGGCGGGAGCGCTCGGTGAGCACTTCGAGAGTGGTACCGACCAGGACGATGAGGAAGAGCACCCGCAGCGGGGTGATCACCAGGACGTTCACCAGCCGCGCGGACGACGTCGCGGGCGCGATGTCACCGTACCCCGTGGTCGACAGCGACACCGTCGCGTAATAGAGGCTGTCGAGGAAGGTGAGCCCGTCGCCGTTGGCGTCGCGGTAGCCGTCCCGGTCGAGGTAGACGATCAGGACGGTCGCGAGCAGGGCGAGCATCGCGCCGATGATCCGCTTGGAGATGGCCCGCAGCGGGCTGACCGTCAGTTCCGGCATGCGGATCACGCCGACGAGCTCGTGGTCCGGGCGGTCGCTCAGCCGGACCGGGAAGCGCTTGAGAACCTTCATGCACAGGCTCCGGCCTGGTCCGCGTCACTCACGGTCGGGAGGATAGCCGAAGATCCTCACGTTGAGCGCGGTATGCGAAGCTCAGGGCATGTCTTCGGATTCCAAGCCGTCTCAGCGGCCCGCGTATTTCCTCGCCGGCCTGCTCGGCGCGGCCGGTGTGCTGCACTTCGCCCAGCCGAAGCCCTTCGACGCCATCATCCCGAAGCAGCTCCCGGGCTCCCCGCGGGCATGGACCTACGGCTCCGGCGTGGCCGAGCTGGGTGTCGCCGCCGCGATCGCCGCGCCGAAGACAAGGCGGCTCGGCGGGCTCGCGGCCGCGCTGCTGTTCGTCGTGGTCCTGCCGGGGAACGTGAAAATGGCCGTCGACGCCGACCGCCGAAAGGCACCGAAGCACTGGCGGGCGGCGTTCTGGGCCCGCGTCCCGCTCCAGATCCCGTTGGTGACCTGGGCGCTGAAGGTGCGCGACCGCGCCTGACCCCACCCCCGCAATTCGTCACCTACTTGCGGTAGTTGCGCGTGCAAGGACCGCAAGTAGATGACGAATTGCGGCCGGCAGGTGAGGTCACCTCTCGGTCGTGACCGGGCCGGTGATGCGGGCACCGTGTGGATTTCGGGGCGTTGGATGACCAGAAATCCACACAGTCACGGTCGCACCGCGGACCGCCCGACGCCTGAACCCCGCAATTCGTCACCTACTTGCGGTAGTTGCACGCGCAAGGACCGCAAGTAGGTGACGAATTGCTAGATCGTCGGGACGCTCCGTAGGAGCTGTCGCAGGCCTTCGGCGTCCAGCAGGTCCGCCGGGCGGACGGTCTTGTCGTGTTTCACGTAGTGGAACGCCGCTCCCACCTTCTCGACCGGCACCTTCTTGAGCGCCGCCCACGCCAGCCGGTACGCCGCCAGCTGCACGGCCAGCGGCGCGAGCCGGTCTTTCTCCGGTACCGCGCCGGTCTTCCAGTCGACGACGGTCCACCCGCCGTCGGCGTCGGCGAACACGGCGTCCATCCGACCGCGCACCGTCACGCCCACGACGTCCGCCGAAAACGGGACCTCGACGGCGTGCGGCACCCGGTGCGACCACTCGCTCTTCTCGAACGCCGTCTGCAACGCCTCCAGTTCGGAGTCGGGCGCTTCGTCGACGTCCGCCGCGCCCGGCAGGTCGTCGATCTCCAGCAGCTGCTCGCCGCCGAACCGCTGCTCCAGCCAGCCGTGGAACGCCGTCCCCCGGCGCGCGTAAGTGTTGGGGCGCACGGGAAGCGGTCGCCGCAGCCGTTTCGCCAACGCGGCGGGGTCGGCCGACAGCTCGACCAGCTGACTCACCGAGAGATGCGCCGGCAGCACGACCTGCTGAACGCGGTTCTGCGCCCGCGCGCGCTCCTCCAGCAGCACCTTGGTGTCGGAGATCCAACCGTCCGGATCGCCCTCTTCCTCAGTGTCTTCACTGTCTTCCGCGTCTTCCATAGCGCCGACAACCAGATCGACGCCGTTAGTGACGCCTTCGCGCCGCGGCCACAGCGGATCGACCGGCCACCGCGACCGGCGGGAGTCGGCGACCAGCGGGTTCTCCCCGTCGGCTTCCGGCTCGTCGGCCCAGTGCTCGATCCGGCCGACCGAGTTCCCGCGCATCACCTCGCCGATTTCGAGCAGGAACTCCGAAGGCCCCTTCGGCCGCGCGCTGCTCTCGTTCCACCAATGGCCGGAGATCAGCATCGTGTGTTCGGAGCGGGTCAGCGCGACGTAGCAGAGCCGCCGTTCCTCGTCCGCTTCCCGCGCGATGAAGCCCTCTTCGTGCAGTTCCAGCGCTTCCTGCACTTCCTTGCGGTCCGAGCCTTCGGGAATCCTCAGCTCCGGCAGATCCTCCGAGTCACCGCGCAGCGCGGCGGGCAACGAGGTCGACGTCCGCAGCCACGACGACGAACGCCGCCGTCCAGGGAAGACCTCCTTGACCAGATGCGGGATCGCGACGATGCGCCATTCCAGCCCCTTGGCCGAATGCACGGTCAGCACCTGGACCCGATCCGGGACGACCTCCACCTCGCCGGGGGTGAGCCCGTCCTCCGCGTGCGCGGCCGTGTTCAGGTAGTCCACAAAGGACAAAAGAGTGGCCGTCGGCGACGTCTCGGCGAAATCCGTGACGACGTCCGCGAAAGCGTCCAGATGCGCGCGTCCGGCCGGCCCCGGGCGGGCCAGTGATTCGACGTCGAGCAGCATGGTGCGTTCCACGTCGGCGACCAGTTCGGGCAGCGACTGGTCGAGCCGCCGTCGCAACGCCGAAAGCTCGGCGCCGATCTTCCGGATCCGCCGGTAGCCCTCGGACGAATACCGGTCCGGCGTCCCGGGATCGTCGATCGCGTCGGCGAGCCCGGCCTGTTCGACCCGTTCGGTCACCAGCACCGGTTCGTCCACATCGGACTTCCCCGAAGGTGGCACCGGCGAGGACAGTTCGCCCGCGCGGCGCCACAATGCCGCGAGGTCGGCCGCCGCGATCCGCCAGCGCGCCCCGGTCAGCAACCGGGCGGCGGCACTGCCCGCGAGCGGATCGGCGAGCACCCGCAACGTGCTGACCAGGTCCGCGACCTCGGGTTCGTCGAGGAGGCCGCCGAGGCCGACGACCTCGACCGGAAGTCCGCGCGCCCGCATCTCCGCCGCGATCGGCGCCATGTCGGCGCGGCGGCGCACCAGAACCGCCGCGGTCGGCGGCTTTCCGGTCTCCTCCACGGTTTCGAACCAGCGCTTCGCCACCGCGTCGGCCACCCACTCGCGTTCGGCACGGACGTCCGGCAGCAGCGCGGCGGCGATGTCGGCCGTCCCCGCGCCCTCCAGCGCACGCAGCCGCGCGACACCGAGCCCGCGCTCCCGCAGCGGTTCCGAGATCGCGTTCGCGAGTTCGAGCACCTCGGGCGGGTTGCGGAAACTGGTCAACAGCCCGAAATCCAGCGCCGGGACGAGTCGTTCGCCGTTGTCGCGCGGGAAGTCCGTGGTGAACCGGGGCAGGTTCGCCGCGCTCGCCCCGCGCCAGCCGTAGATGGCCTGCGCCGGGTCGCCCACCGCGGTCACCGGCATCGGCGGATGCTCGACGCCGCCGAACAACGACCGCAGCAGGATCCGCTGGGCGTGCCCGGTGTCCTGGTACTCGTCGAGCAGAACGGCGCCGTAGCGCTCCCGCTCCCCCGCGACCACCGCCGGATAACTGCTGGCGAGCTGCGCGGCCAAGGACATCTGGTCGGCGAAGTCGAGCGCGCCCTCGGCTCTCTTCCGCGTGTGATACGCCTCGACCAGCGGCAGCAGCGCGAGCCGAAACCGTTGCGCTGTCATGACTTCGGCCAGTTTCTGCGGCAGCGCCGCACGCTGGCCCTTTGCCCGCGGCGCGTTCTCGATGACCTCGCACAGCCAGGACGTGTACCGCGCCAGCCGTTCGGGCTCGACCAGATGCTCACCGAGTTCCCCGGCCAGCGCCAGCAACTGCGCGGTCACCGTGGCGGGCACGCGATCCGTGTCGAGGTCGTTGTCCCAAGTGGACACCACGCGATGCGAGAACTGCCACGAAGACGTCTCCGAAAGCAGCCGGACCCCCGGCTGGACGGGCAGCCGCAGGCCGTGTTCGGACAGCAACCGCCCGGCGTACGCGTGATAGGTGAGCACCGTCGGCTCGCCGGCCGTCACCGTCATGCGCAGGTCGCCGGTCGGGTCGATCCTGTCGAGCAGCCCCGATCCGACGAGGCGGCGCAGCCGGGTGCGGACGCGTTCGCCGAGCTGGCGGGCGGCCTTGCGGGTGAAGGTCAGGCCGAGGACGCGTTCCGGCGGCACGATGCTGTTGGCCACCAGCCACACCACGCGCGCGGCCATCGTCTCGGTCTTGCCCGCGCCCGCCCCGGCGACCACCAGCGACGGCTCGATGGGCGCGGCGATGACCTCGGCCTGCTCGCCGGTCGGGCTGTGCAGGCCGAGCGCGCGGGCGATCTCGCCCGGTTCGACCTGACGGCGCTGGAGTGCGGAGATCACGGCCCGGTCACCTGCCTGCCCTCGGGCCGCAGCGGACAGCAACCCCTTGCCGGGCAACGATCACAGTCCGGGTTTTCGGTGACCCCGTACTCCGGGCCCGCGGCGGAACCGGCCGCCGAACGCACCAGTTCGAGCCACTGCTTGCCGCCGTCTTCGTCCAACGGCGCCTGCTCGCGCTGGGTGGATCCGGTCTTGTTGTTGGACTTCGCGACATAGACCAGCCGCGCGCCACCGGGTTTCGAACCGCCTTCGACCGCGCCGAGCAGCACGGCGAGCTGGTACGCGGCGAGCTGGGGATGCTGTTCGGCGTCGGCGGCGGAGATCGGGACCTTGCCGGTTTTGATGTCGATGACGACCGGACGGCCGTCCTTGTCCATCTCGACGCGGTCGACGCGGCCGCGCAGGAGCACGCGAACGTCGTCATCTCCGACCGGGAGCTCGACCTCGATGTCCTGCTCGACCCCGGCTTCGATCAGCTCCTTACGGCTGGATTCCAGCCAGGAGATGAAGTTCCGCAACATCTGCTCGACCCGCGACCGCTCGCGGCGCGAGAACCACGGCGCTCCCGCGTCGACCCGCACCCACGCCTCGTCGAGTGCCGCGCGGATCTGCTCGTCGCTGCTGCCGCCCGCGACCGCCTGCGCGAGGCCGTGCACCAGGGTTCCCGTGACGGCCGCGAGTTGCGCCGGATCGCTGCCGCCGTGGCGTTCGATCAGCCACCGCAGCGGGCATTTGACCAGAACCTCCACAGTGGACGGTGAGATGCGGATGAGGTCGCCCGGCCCGTGCACGGGTTCGCCGGTGGAGGGTTCCAGCAGGCCGTACCAGGTGCCCGGATGCGCGCCAGGCACCCCGGCGGCGGCCAGTTTGGCGAGCTGGCGCGCCGCCCGCTGCCGCCTTTCCGGCTCGCTCGATTCGTCGCAGACCACCTCGCGCAGTTCACCGACGAGTTCCGCGAGCACCAGCGAACGTCCGGCAGGCTTCATCCGCGAATCGAGGCCGCCGTCGTCCGCGCCGTTCTCTTCGAGGTCGTCGATGAACCGCGAGGGCTGCTCGTCCTCCCCCGCGACCGCGCTGACCAGCAACGTCTTCCGCGCGCGGCTCGCGGCGAGGTAGAACAGCCGCCGCTCTTCGGCGAGGATCGGCGCGGTGGCGGACACCTTCTCGTCGTCGACGCCGGACATGAGGTCGACCAGCCGCTCCACGCCGAGCACGGAACCACGCAACCGCAGATCCGGCCAGCTGCCCTCCTGCACACCGGCGATGGACACCACCGTCCACTCGCGACCGGCGGCCGCGTGCGCCGTCAGCAGCGAGACGCCTTCGCTCTTCATGGCCGCGGGCGCCAGCGTGCCACCCGCGATGTTCTGCGAGGACAGGTAATCCGCGAACGAAGCGACACTCGCCTTCGGCAATCTGTCGACATAGCGACCGGCCGCGTCGAAGAGGGCGACGATCGCGTCGAGGTCCCGATCCGCCTGCGAGCCGAGCGAACCACCACGATCGACCAAACGCAGTAAGCGCTGTTCCAGACCGCTGGCCTGCCAGAGATCCCACAGCACCTGCTCGACACCGTCGCCGCGCACCACGGCCTGGTGCGCGGCATGCAGCAGACCGCCGACCCGGCGCATCGGCAGCGACTCGGCATCGGCGAGACCGATGAGGACATCGTTGGTACGCAAGGCTTCCACCAGCAGCTCGTCGCTGGACCGCTGCCCGCCGCCGGCGAGTTCCAGCCTGCGCAGACCGCGACGCAGCCTCCGCAGGGCGAGCGGATCCGCTCCGCCCAGCGGCGAGGACAACAGCATCTCGGCGAGATCTACGTCGAGCAGGTCCGGATCCGCGGCGAGCCGCAGCATCGCCAGCAGAGGACGGACCGCGGGCTGCTTCGCGAGCGGCAGTTCCTCGGTGGCCGAACCGATCGGCACCCCTGCCGCCCGCAAAGCGCGTTGCAGGACAAGGAAAGTACGGGCGGGCGACCGGACGAGCACCGCCATCTCCGACCACGGCACGCCGTCGACGAGATGCGCGCGGCGGAGCTGATCGGCGATCCAGCTCGCCTCGGCGGCCGGGGTCGGCATCAGGCGGACGCGGACGGCGCCACCCTCGGCGTCCGGCGCGTCGACGAGTTTGCGCTGCGGCGACGAGCCGGGCAGCACGGAGCCGAGTTTCGTGACGGCCGTGCGGATCACCGGGGCGAGCCGGTGCGCCGTGGTCAGCAGGACCGTGCGTTCGCCGTCCTCGTCCGCGTCGGCGAACAGCCGGGGATCCGCGCCGCGAAAGGAGAACACGGACTGATCGGGATCACCCGCGACGACGAATTCTTCGGCCGCGTGCCCGATGAGCCGGATGAGCTGGGTCTGCAACGGGTCGAGATGCTGGGCGTCGTCGACGAACAGGTGCCGGACGCGGCGCTGCTCGCGTTCGCGCAGTTCGGGGTCGTCCTCCAGCGCGAGCAACGCGGAAGTGACGAGTTCCGCCGCGTCCAGCGCGGGCGCGCTCGCGACGCCGAGCGCGTTGCCGCCCGCGCCTTGCAGCAGCGTGACCTCTTCGTACTGGCTCCAGAAGCGCCCGGCCGCGATCCACTCGTCGCGGCCGCGCCGCCTGCCGAGTTCGACCAGATCCTCCGGGCCGAGCCCGCGTTCGGCGGCGCGGAGCAGAAGGTCTCGCAGTTCCTCCGCGAAACCGGGCACGTTCAGCGCGGGCCGCAGCTGTTCTGGCCAGTCGAGCGCGCCCGCCTCGATGTCGCCGGCGAGCAGATCGCGGACGACGACGTCCTGCTCCGCTCCGGCCAGCAGGCGAGGCGGCGGAAGTTCGTCGGCCTGCGCCTCCATCCGCAACAACGCGTACGCGTACGAGTGCACCGTGCGCACGAGCGGCTCACGGATCGTGCGCGGCAGCGGATCCTCTTTCGGATCGGTCGTGAGCCGGTGGGTGATGTCGGCGCGCAGGACCTCGGCCGCCTTGCGAGAAGTGGTCAGGATGAGCACGCTCTCGGGATCCGCGCCCTCCGCGATGCGCCGCGAAGCCGCCGACGCCAGCAAGGCCGTCTTGCCCGTACCCGGGCCGCCGAGGACCCGGCGGAAGCCGTCCGGGGCGGCCAGCAGGCGCCGGGCGCCGGAATCCCACTGGAACGAGGGCGTGCCGGTGACCGGCGTGCGGACCAGCCGCGCGTCGGTTCCTGCCGCTGTTCGCCGCCCGTTCACGCCCACGATGGAACCACGCCCCGCCGACACAACCTCGCAGCGGCACGGCAAAGTGGTCCCATGGATGACGAACTGCACGAGCGGGTGCGCGAGGTCATCGCGAGCGTGCCTGCCGGCTCGGTCGCGACTTATGGGGATATAGCGTCGGTTTCGGGAGCCCCGTCACCACGGCTGGTCGGGCGGATCCTCGGCGAGGACGGCCAGGACCTGCCTTGGCACCGGATTCTGCGCGCCGACGGGACGCCTGCTCCGCATCTGGTCCACGAGCAGCTGGAGAAGCTGCGCGCGGAGGGCGTCCTTGCCGACGGACAGCGCGTCGACCTGCGAAAATACCGGTGGCAGCGTGATACCGGCGACGACGCTGGCCCCGGCGCTCTCTTTTAGGTTAGCCTCGCCTAATGAGTTTCATCGAGGCGAAGGTGACCGGCGTGCGGCGGCTGACCCCGCATATGAGCAGGGTGACCTTCTCGGGGGCGTCGCTGGTGGACCACGCTCCCGACCAGTACCTGAAGGTGTTCTTCCCGCAGCCCGGCCAGGCGGAACCCGTACTGCCCGCTCCGCTGAGCGGCGACGAAGTGCTGTCCTGGTACCGGACCTACCTCGCGATGCCCGACGACGTCCGGCCGCCGATGCGTACTTACACCGTGCGCGCGCTGCGGCCGTCGGTGCAGGAGGTCGACATCGACTTCGTGCTGCACGGCGACGAAGGCCCCGCCTCGGCTTGGGCGTCGCGCGCTTCAGAGGGTGACCGGGTGGCCTTCCTCGGGCCGCACGGGCTCTACGACGTGCCTTCGGACACGACCTGGCAGCTACTGGTCGGCGACGAGACCGCGATCCCGGCGATCGGCGCGATCGTCGAAGCACTGCCCGCCGGAACGCGAGCGGTGGTCTACGTCGAGATCGGCGATCGCGAGGATCGGCAGGTCTTCGAAACGCGGGGGACGGTGGAGCTGCACTGGGTGGTGCGGGGCTCCGGTCCTGTCGGCGACGCGGTGCTCGAAGCCGTGCGGAAGGCCGAACTACCGGGCGGGACGCCTTACGCGTGGATCTCGGGCGAGGCGAACATGGTGAAGCTGGCGCGACGGCACCTCGTGCGGGAGCGCGGAGTGGACAAGCGCGCGATCTGCTTCACGGGGTACTGGCGGCAGGGCGTGAGCGAAGAGGCCGCCGGGCGGGAAGCGATGCGGCAGGCGGAAGCCGGGGAGACTCCGGCTCCCGACGAGGACTGAGCGCTTTCGGCCGCGTGCTGCGGGACGGGTGCGGGGGTGCGGCCGCCGACGGCATGTCCTGAAGGTGCCCTTTGAGACGTTCAACGTCTCAAAGGGCACCTTCAGGACATCAGCACCCTGCCCCCGACCTGCGAAAAGAGAGCAAGGGACCTTTGCTATCACTTACGTAGGCATGCTAAGCAAGCGATAGCAAAGGTCCCTTGCTACCGCTTTGGCCCCTCCGACTCGGTCACCTCGGTGCCACGCTGGACACGTGCCGTGAAGGCCCCCTTGCCTACCCTGAAGGTAGTGAAAGAGGCCTTCACGGACCGGCCGGTCACCTCAGGCGCCGCAGCCGTCACAGAAACCCCGCTCTGCACTTACAACTCAGTGCGGCACCCAAAGTGTCACCCTGGTCCCTCGCCCCGGATGCGAATCGATCGTCCCCCGCCCGCCGACCTCCGCCAGCCGAGCCATGATCGACTGGCTGATCCCGAACCCCGGCGGCCGGTCCAGCATGCTGAAACCGGTCCCCTGATCCCGCGCGATGACCGCGACGCCGCCTTCGGACTCCTCGACGCGAAGCACGACCTGGTTCGTTCCGGCGTGCTTCACGGTGTTTCGGAGCGCTTCGCGGACGGCGTCGCGGATGGCGGTCCGGCGCGCGTGCGAGAGTCGGTAGTCCTCTTCGGTCTCGGCGGCGACGAGTTGGGTGCGGAGGCCGTCGCGCGCCATTTCGGTGGCGACCTCGGCGAGGTCCGCGGCGAGGCCGCGCGCCGACGGCGCGTCGGGTCCGGCCAGTTCGCGACGCAGTTCGGCGGCCTGTGCACGGGCGGCGGCACGCATCTCGGCGAGCCGTTGCGCGGCGGCGGAGTCGTCGTCGGGCGCCTCCATGCCCATCGCTTCCAGCGTTTGGAGCACCGAGTCGTGCATGACCCGCTGGGTACGCAGGCGTTCGGCGCGCTGCCCTCGGCGCATCCCGATGCCCAGCGCGAACCGGGTCCCGACGCCGAGCAGGATCAGGATCCCGGCCGTGGTCACCATCGCCACGACGAGCGCGACCATGCAGCCGACCGATCGGCTCACCGCGAGCGGATGGTCGATCGGGAGTCCGCCGAGCCAGGTCAGGAACGCGCGGAACGGCAAAGCCGCGATCAACAGCGCGCAAGCGGCGGGCAGCCCGAACGACAGCGTCCACAACGCCACCGTCCCGACCATCCACGTCCACGCGACGTCGACGGCGAACGGCTGGATCTCGGTGGGCGCGGCCACGGCCACGATCGTCGTGAGCACCACGCCCACGGCGAGATCCGCGTACATCAGCCGCCCGGACGTCTTCGCCCGGATCCCGCGGCCCTTCACGACCCACCAGACCGCGAAGACGTTGAGCAGCACCGCCAGTAGCGTCGTGCTCAGCACCGGGACGATCCCCGCCGAACCGTTCGCGACCAGGAAACCGATGTACACCTTGGGAAACGCGGCCACGCGGTAGAAGATCGGGCCGAGGGCGGAGTAACGCATGGCGCGCATCAGCAGCGAGTCCGCGGAGTCTTCCCGATAGCGCCAGTCGGGAACGGAATCGGGGTCGGGTGCTTCGTCGGCGGGGCTCGCGCCCAAGACCGAGGAGCCCTTTCGCAACATCGCGCGCACGAACGTGACCGATTGAGACTCGGACATCCGCCGCCCTCCCCGCGTCCGATGTGTCGAGCCTGGCAAAGCGGGCTAGCCGCGTCAAGACGGCCGAATGCGCAGTTCCGCGACGAGAAGTTTGACGAGCGCGCCGAGTCGCTGACGTTCGGGCTGGACGGTCGGCACCCCGGCGGCTTCCAACGGCGCCGCGGTCACCGGTCCGACGCATGCGCACAACACCGGGCCTCGCAGTGCGGCGAGGAGTTCCTCGCGACGCGAACCCGCCAGCGTGAGCAGATTCGTGGCCGCCGGAGCGGAGGTGAAGGCCAAAGCGTGCACGCGTCCGGAAAGCACACTTTCGACGAGTTCGTGCACAGGTCCGACGTCGGCGGGCGAAAGCCAGCGGTACGGCTGCGCCTGGACGACGTCCGCGCCCGCGTCCCGCAGCGAACCGGTGAGTTCGGGAAGCAGGGTTCCGTGCAGCTGGACGGCGACCCGTGTCCCGCGAACCCCGGCGTCGCGCAAGCCTTCGAACAGTTCGGCGTTGCTCTCTTCGGGCGCGGAGAATTCCTCGCGCAGACCCTCACCGCGCACCGCGCCCGCCGCTTTCGGTCCGCGCACGAAGATCCGTGACGCCGCCAGCCGCTCCAGCAACGGTTCGCGCAGCCCCCAGCCTTCGGCCGCCGAAAGCCAGCCGCGGAACCCGGCGCCGGTGGTGACCGCGGTGAACCCGACCGGTCCGGCCAGCACGGCGTCCGTCGCCGCCCGCAGTTCGGTGTCGTCGGGCAGCGGGACGATCCGGATGGTGGGCGCGTGCAGCACGGTCGCACCATGCCGCATCAGCGCGCCGATGAAGTCTTCCGCCCGCCGTTCCGCGGTGATCCCGATCGTGATGCCGGCCAGGTCAGCCATAACGCGCGCCCATCTTCCTGATCTCCTCCGCCAGCCGCTCGCACAGCTCCGGCGGTTCGAGCACTTCGAGGTTCCCGCCGAACCGCAGCAGTTCGCCGACGGCCGATTCTCCCGGCTCCACGGGCAGTTCCATCGTGAGCCAGCCGTTTTCGTCCGGTTCGGCGTCCGCTTCCCGCAACGCCCGTGCGCCGACGGCTCCGAGATAGAACGGCACCAGTATGCGGGCGAACTCGTTCAGCCGGACCACCGCCACTCGCGAGTACATCCGCTTTTCGAACTGCTCCGACCACTCCTGCCAGTACCGCGCGAGGTCGAAGTCGGACGGCCGTTCGAAGGTCTCGCCGAGATCGTCGAGCTCTTCGATGCGGGAGACCCGGTACGTCCGGTCGGTCCCGTCGCAGCGCGCCGCGAGATACCAGTTCCCCGCCTTGAGGATCAGGCCAAGCGGGTCGAGGACACGATCGACCTTCCGCTGCCCCCAGCGTTCGTATCGGACCTTGATCCGCCGCGCGTGCCAGACCGCGTCGGCCAGTTCGGACAGTCGCGGCAGGCTCTCGATCCCGCGATGCCAGCCGGGAACGTCCAGGTAGAACCGGTCGGAGACCTTGCTCGCCCCGGCGCGCAGTTCCGCGGGCATGGCCGCGTGCAGTTTGAGCTGCGCGGCGGCGAGGACCGTGCCCAGCCCCAGTTCGGCGGCCGCGCCCGGCAGGCCCGCCAGCGAAAGCGATTGCGCCTCTTCCTCGGTCAGCCCGGTCAGCCGCGTGCGATAGCCGTCGATGAGCTGATATCCGCCCGTGCGCCCACGGTCGGCGTACACCGGCACGCCGGCGGCGGACAGCGCCTCGACGTCGCGGTAGACCGTCCGGACCGAGACCTCCAGCTCGGTCGCCAGCTCCTCGGCCGTCATCCGGCCGCGGTTCTGCAGCAGGAGGAGGACCGACAGGAGTCTGCTCGCGCGCATGACTCCAGTATCCCCGAAAACCTGACATGATCTGACAGGTATGGCTGACAGGGTGAACCCATGAACACGTTCGCCATGAAGAACTGGGAAGAAGCCCTCGTCAGCGGCACGGAGGGCGGGCCGCGCGTGGCGCACGCGCACGCCACGTTCGCCTACAGCGGGCTGATCGACGGCGAGGCGGTCATCGACTACCTGCTGTACTACGGGGGCGAGGGCTTCGACGGCGGCGGAACGACGTCCCCCGGCCTCGAACGCATCGAAGGCAGTGTGGACGGGCGCAAGGGAAGCTTCGTGATCAAGCACGACACCGGGTTCGACGCGAAGGGCATCTCGTCGACGTTCACGGTCGTCGAAGGCTCCGGAACGGGTGAACTCGCCGGGATCACCGGCACCGGCACCACGACCGGCGCGCTCGGTGAGCCGACGATGTCGTACACGTTCGACTACTCGCTCTAGGGAGGACCAGTGCTCGAGGTCGATCGCGAGCAGGTGCTGGCGTACCGGATCGCGGCGCACGGACTGCACCGTGAGGAGACGGATCCGGCCGCGGCGGCCGTGTTCGACCTCGGGCTGCAGGATTCCGTGCGGGACACCGCCCTGCTGGGCCTGGCCGCCCGGATCGACGGCGACATCACACCTGAGGTCTGGGACGACGAGCGCTTCGTGCTCGCGTGGACGCATCGCGGCGCGCCGCATTTCCACCGTCGCGCGGAACTCGACGCGATCCGGGCCGCGCTCGTGCCGCTCGACGAGAAGGACGCGATGGCGCGGATCCTCTGGCAGCGCAAGCAGGTCGAGGACGCGGCCATGTCCGCGACGGACGCACTGTTCACCGCCGCGAAGGCGATCCGCGAAGTCGTCACCGGTACGCAGACCAAGGGCACGGTGAGCGGCGCTGTCACGAAACTGATCCCCGAAGGCCTGTCGTACGCCTGCCGCGGCTGCGGCGTGGTGCACATCTACGAGCAGCTGATGCGGGTCGCGTCGATCCACGCCGGAGTCCGGCTGGAGGCGGGCGCGACCCCGGCGACGTTGGCGCCACTGGAAAAGCGCGGCCGGCTCAAGACTTCGCCGGACGTCGAGGCGGCCACCCGCGTGGTCGAGGGCTACCTGCGGATCAACGGTCCCGCCGCCCCCGGTGACGCCGCCGCCTACGTCGGAACGACCCGCACCGGCGTCGACGCGATGTGGCCGGACGGCCTGGTCGAGGTCCGGGTCGACGGCAAGAAGGCATACCTGCCGCAAGACCGGGTTTCGTTGCTCGAAAACCCACCCGAGCCGGACATGGTCCGGCTGTTGCCCCCGCTGGACCCGTTCGTCCAGGCGCGCGACCGTGCCGTGCTGGCGCCGGACAAGGCACGGCAGAAAGAAGTCTGGAAGATCCTCGGCAGTCCCGGCGCACTGCTGGCCGACGGCGAGATCGCCGGCGTGTGGCGGGCCAAGGCGAGCGGCAAGAAACGGCTCGACTTCACCGTCACCCCGTTCGACGCCCTCCGCCCGGCCGTGCGGAAAGCGGCCGAGGAGGAGGCGGCCCGTGTCGCCGCCGCCCGGGAGTTCCCCGACCACCGCGTCACCTTCGCCTAGCCCCGAGCCCGCAATTCGCGCCCAGCCGGAACTTGCCAGCCGACAGGCTTCGAGTAGTCACCACGCCCAGACCTGTACCCCCACGCGCAGCAAGAGTTGCCTCGCAAAGCAGCTTGCGCACGACAGACAATCTAGGATATGTCGCAAACTTGCCCGTAACGCAAACTTGCCCCAGTGGGACAAGTTCCACTTTCGGGCAAGTTTCGTTGACTCTCCGTATCCGTCTGTGCCATCATCGCCACGTGCCCGCCGTCGAAAGCAACCCAGCCAGCCTGGTTGATCAGGCTGTACGCGTCCTACACGCACTACTTGGCGAGAGCTGGTCAGTGACACTCGCACCTTCAGCGGGTGACGACCAAGAAGACGGCAACGCGTTCGACGGCCGGGTGACAATCGCTCCACCCGATGCCAGCCCCTACACGGAGCTGCTGATAACGGCACGACAATCAGTCACGCCTCGCGAGGTCGAGACGCAACTCGGGGCCATCAGGAACATCCTGGCGCACACGCGCGCCTCGCCGACCATGCTGGTGGTCTCGCCATGGATCAGCGCACGAGCCCAACAGGACCTCCGGGACCGCCGAATCGGCTACATCGATCTGACCGGCAACGTCTTCCTGTCGGTCACATATCCTGCGATTCACCTTCAGTTACAAGGTGCGTCCCGCTCTCCTCGCGCGAACCTCGGGACAGCGACCGGCACCAAGCGGGTCACCCTGGCGGGCGAGAAAGCAGGCAGGATCGTCCGTTTCCTCGCGGATTTCAGGCCGCCGTACAAGGCCAAGGACATCGCGAACGCGACACAAGTCGACTTAGGCTGGGTCTCACGCTTGCTGGGCGCGCTCGACGACCAGCGCCTGATCGAGCGCACGAACCGTACGATCACCGACGTCGACTGGGCCGATCTTCTGCACGCTCGGGCCATGACGACCAAGTTGCTCAACGACAATAACTACGTCGGGATGATCGCGCCTGCCGGTACCAAGTCGGTACTGCGCGAGCTGACCACTTTTCCGCACCCTCCCCACGGAAATCCACAGGTGCTGGTGACCGGTCCGTATGCCGCGCGCGCGGTAGCCCCGATCGCCACCGGCGGCCAACTGATGCTCTACGTCGACAATTCTCCCGGCTCCATCGACTTCGTGGCCGACGAGCTTGGGCTGCTGCCTGTAGACCACGGCGCCGAAGTCCTGCTATTGCGCGCACGTGACGCAGTGATCTTCGACCGTTATCGCACGGTCACCGGCATCCCACACGTGGCGCTGAGCCAGCTGGTGATCGACAGCCTCTCCGGTCCTGGGCGAATGCCGGCCGAAGCCGAGGCAGTACTCGACCTTATGCGGGCCACAGAGGAAACCTGGCGACAACCCTGGCTCGCGAAATTCGAATCGAAACCTTCCCGCTAGCCTACTTCGCCATCCCGTTCTCTTCAGGAAGATGAGTCCAATCGTGGCCAAGGTCCCCGACGGGGTC
Source organism: Amycolatopsis sp. WAC 01375 (assembly GCF_003947325.1). Classification (NCBI taxonomy): domain Bacteria; kingdom Bacillati; phylum Actinomycetota; class Actinomycetes; order Pseudonocardiales; family Pseudonocardiaceae; genus Amycolatopsis; species Amycolatopsis sp. WAC 01375. Next base: position 119,954 of record NZ_QHHW01000011.1, on the reverse strand, counting down.
GACGTTCAGGAACTGACCATCGTCGCGCGGAAGGTGCTCCTCGACGGACTGACCGCACTCAAGCAGCACCTAGACGCGCTGACCGTCGTCGGTGCCCAGGCGGTCTATCTGCAAACTGCGGAGGTACCACTAGCCGCCGCTGCCTACACATCCGACGGTGACCTCGGCGTCGACCCGCAACAGCTTGCCGACGAGCCGTTGCTGGAACAGGCACTTCGGAGCGCCGGCTTCGAACGACTTCAGCAGCACCAACCAGGGCTATGGGGCCGTACTGAAACGGTGGGCGGCACCGCCACAAAGGTCGAATTGGATCTGCTCGTCGGCCAAACTCTTGCCGATGGCGGCAGCAGAAGTGTCAAGATCCAGCCTCACGACAAGATGGCCGCGCGGCGTGTGCCAGGCCTGGAGCCCGCAGTGGTCGACCGGATGCCCATGACCATCACCGCGCTGGAGTCCAGCGACGATCGCCAGATCTGTGTACACGTCGCGGGAGCCGGAGCACTCCTGGTCGCGAAAGCTCACAAGATCCACGACCGGCTGAACGACAGTGCTGTCCGCCCGTACCGCTTGACCGACAAGGATGCCGGTGACGTCTATCGGCTCATGATGGGTACTCGCGCGCGGGAGGTCAGCGACACTTTCCGGACACTTCTCGCGGACCCGCGAGTTGGCGACGTGGCAGCCACAGGACTTGCCTATTTGCGCGAGCAGTTCGGTGGTGCGGACACTGCCGGAGTCAGGCTCGCCATCGAGGCCCTGGCCGGATCGGTCCCCGAAAGCACCATTCGTGCCGCGGCGCCCGCCTATGTTCGCGCGCTCCCCATTCCGTGATCTGACCCCGCAATTCGTCACCTACTTGCGCCACTTCCCCGCGCGACCACCCGCAAGTAGGTGACGAATTGCGGGGGTCACGGGTCGATGGCCAGGCGGTAGCCCCGTTTCACCACCGTCTGGACGAGTTTCGGTGACCCCAGAGAACTTCGCAGGCGTCCGATCGCGGTCTCGACGGCGTGCTCCTCGCCGCCGTCGGGCAACGCGGCGACCAGCTCCCGCCGGGAGAACACCCGCCCCGGTGACTCCGCCAGCGCCCGCAGCATCGCCATCGGCGCGGGCGCGATGTCACACCACTCCCCGTCGACCAACGCCGCCTGACCGCGCAGTTCGATACTCCGCCCGCCCGCCCGCAACCGTGGTGAACGGGCTTCGAGCGCGTCGGACACCGTCCGCGCCAACGCCCCGATCCGCGACCGCGCCGGCTGGACCGTCGGGATCCCGAGCGCGGCCAACGGCGCCGCGGTGATCGGCCCGACACAGGCGACCACGACGCGCTTTTCCAGTGCTCGCACGACTCCCGGCAGCTTCCCGGTCCGCTTCGCCACCGCCAGCAGCGACGCGGCCGCAGGCGCGCTGGTGAACGGCAACGCGTCCACCGAGCCGTCGAGGACGGCGTCCAGCAACCGGTCCAGCGGACCGGGATCGGCCGGACCGACCCAGCGGTACACCGGAACCTCGATCACCTCGGCGCCCGCCGCGCGCAGACTGTCCACAAAGTACGGAAGCGGCTCGCCGTGCAGCTGCACCGCGATCCGCTGACCGTCCACACCGGAATCGAGAAGATGCCGCAGCACCTCGGCATTGCTCTCCGAAGTGGGTGAATAGTCCTCCGAGAGCCCGGCCGCGCGGATCGCTCCTTTGGCCTTCGGGCCGCGTGCGAGCAGCGCCGACTTCCCCAGACTGTCCAGCAACTCCTCCCCCAGCCCCCAGCCTTCGGCCGCCTCGACCCAGCCGCGGAAGCCGATCCCGGTCGTCGCGACGGCGACGTCGACGCGGTCTTCCAGCAACCGCATGGTCGCCGACCGCAGTTCGGTGTCGTCGGCGAGCGGCACGATCCGGATGGCCGGACCGTATCGCACGGTCGCACCCTTACGCACGAACAGCGCGCCGAGCTCGTCAGCTCGCCGCGCCGCCGTGATCCCGATGACGAATCCCGCCAGGGGAAGGACTTCTGTCACGGTGAGAACTCCACCTCCACCACTCCCCCGGAGACCCGCACCCGGTACGCCTCGACCGAGACACCCTCGGCGTCGAGACATTCACCGGTCCGCAGGTCGAAGCGTTCCTTGTACACCGGCGACGCCACCACGGGGACTCCGCCCGCGTCGCCGACGATCCCCCGCGAAAGCACCGCGGCCCCGCTGACCGGGTCCATATTGGACAGTGCGTACCACCGATCGCCGGGCAGCCGGAAGATCGCCACCTGCACGCCGCCGTCGAGCAGGGCGGCGACACCGGACCATTCGGGGACCGCGCCCGCCGCGCAGACGACGGTCCAGGTGCGCTCGATCGAGGTCGTCACTGTTTCACCTCCGGGATGCCCAGCAGCACGGGCACCTTCTGGTCGCGTTCGGTGCGGAACGAGATCGTCGGATCCGGCGTGCCCGGCGCGTTGACGAACGAGCTGAACTTCGCCAGCTTCTCCGGGTCTTCCAGCACGCCGCGCCACTCGTCGGCGTAGTCGCCGACGTGTTTGGCCATCGCCGCGTCGAGGTCCTCGCAGATGCCGAGCTTGTCGTCGACGATCACCGCGCGCAAGTGGTCGAGCCCGCCTTCCATCTCCTCGACCCACGGCGCGGTGCGCTGCAGGCGGTCGGCCGTGCGGACGTAGAACATCAGGAACCGGTCGATCGTGCGGATCAGCGTCTCGGTATCCACTTCGGACACCAGCAGATCCGCGTGCCGTGGGGTCGCGCCGCCGTTCCCGCCGACGTAGAGGTTCCAGCCCTTGTCGGTGGCGATGACGCCGAAGTCCTTGCTCCGCGCCTCGGCGCATTCCCGCGCGCAGCCCGAAACCGCGGACTTCAGCTTGTGCGGCGAGCGAAGGCCGCGGTAGCGCAGCTCCAGCTCGATCGCCAACCCGACGCTGTCCTGCACACCGTAGCGGCACCACGTCGAACCGACGCACGACTTCACCGTGCGCAACGACTTCCCATACGCGTGTCCCGACTCGAACCCGGCGTCGACGAGCCGCCGCCAGATCAGCGGCAACTGGTCGACGGTGGCACCGAACAGGTCGATCCGCTGCCCGCCGGTGATCTTGGTGTACAGCCCGAAGTCAATCGCCACCTGCGCGATCACCATGAGCTTCTCCGGCGTGACCTCGCCGCCGGGGATCCGCGGAACCACCGAGTACGTCCCGTTGCGCTGCAGGTTCGCGAGGAACTTGTCGTTGGTGTCCTGCAGGGTCGCCTGCTCGCCGGCGAGGATGTGCCCGTTGCCCAGCGTGGCCAGGATGGACGCGATCGCCGGTTTGCAGATCGCGCAGCCGGTTCCGGTGCCGTAGCGGTCGATCATCTCGCTGAACGTGGTGATCCGCGTGGCCTGGAGGATCTGGAACAGCTCCGCGCGCGACTGCGGGAAGTGCTCGCACAGCGCCTTCGACTGCTCGACGCCGCAAGCCGTCAGCAGCTTGCCCAGCAGCGGGACACACGATCCGCACGCCGTGCCCGCCCGCGTGCAGCCCTTGATCTTGGCGACCGAATCGCAGCCCTCTTCGGTGATCGCGTGTGTGATCGCGCCCTTGGAAACCGCGTTGCAGGAACAGATCTGCGCGGCGTCGGGCAGCGCGTCGACGCCGACCGCCGCCCCGCCACCGGCCGGGGCGAGGATCGCGCCGGGCTCGGCGGGCAGCGGCCTGCCGACCATCGCGCGCAGGGTGTTGAACTCGCTCGCGTCGCCGACGAGCACCCCGCCGAGCAACGTCTTCGAGTCGTCCGAGATGACGAGCTTCTTGTACGTCCCGGCGACGGCGTCGTTGAACGCCACCTCCAACGCGCCCTCAGTGGCCGCGTGCGCGTCGCCGAAGCTGGCGACATCGACACCCATGAGCTTGAGCTTCGTCGACATGTCCGGCTCGGGGAACGTGCCCTCGCCGCCGGTCAGCCGCGCCGCGACGATCTCAGCCATCGCGTAGCCCGGCGCCACGATGCCGTACACCTTGCCGTCCACGGCCGCGCATTCGCCGATCGCGTACACCGCCGGATCCGACGTCCGGCAGGTGTCGTCGACCAGGATGCCGCCCCGCGCGCCGACCTCCAGCCCGGACGAACGCGCCAAGTCGTCACGCGGCCGGATGCCCGCCGAGAAGACGACCAGGTCGACGTCGAGTTCCGTACCGTTGCCGAGCTTCGCGATGTAGCGCTCGCCGTCCGGCTCGATGGCGTCGGTCGACGTTCCCGTGTGGACGGTCACGTCGAGGTCGGTGATCAGCCGACGGAGCAGGCCGCCGCCGCCCTCGTCGACCTGCAGCGGCATCAGGCGCGGCGCCATCTCGACCACATGCGGCGAGAGACCCATGTCCCGCAACGCCTTCGCGGCTTCGAGCCCCAGCAGCCCGCCACCGATGACGACCGCCGAACGCCGTCCGCGCCCGGGCCGCTGAGCGGCTTCCCGGATGGCGTCGAGGTCTTCGATCGTCCGGTAGACGAAGCAGCCCGGAAGATCGTGTCCCGGCACCGGCGGGACGAACGGCCGTGAACCGGTCGCCAGGACGAGCGCGTCGTACGGCTGCTCGTAGCCGGCCTCGGTGACGACGACCTTGCGGTCCCGGTCCACCGAAACCACCGCGTCGCCGAGCCGCAGCTCGACCAGCGAGTCTCCCGCGTAGTCCGCTCCATCGAGAGCGAGGGAAGCCGGCTCCCAGGTGTCCACATAGGACGTCAGGGCGACGCGATCGTAAGCGGGGCGCGCCTCCTCGGCGAGGACCACGACCTGCCACTCGCCCGCCTTGTCCTCCGCGCGCACCGCTTCGACGAGCCGGTGCGCGACCATGCCATGTCCCGCGACGACGAGTTTCCGCATCAGACCTCCGCTCCGGCGAGCGCCAGACCCCGGACGCTCGTCACCTCCGACTGCTGCTTGCGCAGGTACACCGCCCACGTGACGGCGAAGCACAGCCCGTAGAAGACGAGGAAGGCGACGAACGCCGGCACCCCGCTCTTCGTGTCCGCGAACGACTGCCGGAACGCCAGGTTGATGAACAGCCCGCCGAGCGCGCCGATCGCCCCGGCCAGCCCGATCAAGGCACCGGAAAGCTTGCGCGCCTTGAGCATCTCCAGCGTCTCGTCCGCGCCCTCGCTGATCGCGACCTTCGCCTTGGCGCGGAAGATCGCCGGGATCATCTTGTACGTCGAGCCGTTGCCGATGCCGGTGAGCACGAACAACACGATGAACGCGACGGTGAACAACGCCAGCGAGTTCGACGTCGACGCCAGGATCAGCACCACGGTCGCCGCGGCCATGCCGACGAACGTCACGAAGGTGATCTTGCCGCCGCCGATCCGGTCGGCGAGCCAGCCGCCCGTCGGTCGTGAGAACGAGCCGAGCAGCGGGCCGAGGAACGTCACCGCGGCCGCCTGCAGCGGCGTGCGGCCGAACTGGTTCTGCAGCACCAGGCCGAAGGCGAAGCTGTAGCCGATGAACGAACCGAACGTGCCGACGTAGAGGAACGACATCACCCAGGTGTGCGGATCCTTGACGACCTCGCGCATCGCCTTGGTGTCGCCCTTCATCGAGGCGAGGTTGTCCATGTAGAAGTACGCGCAGACCGCCGCGACCACGATGAGCGGGATGTAGATCGCCAGCACCACCCGGGGCGCGGTCGCGCCGACGGTGCCGATCACCAGCAGCCCGATCAGCTGGATCGCCGCCACGCCGAGGTTCCCGCCGCCCGCGTTGAGCCCGAGCGCCCAGCCCTTGTGCTTCTCGGGGTAGAACGCGTTGATGTTGGTCATCGACGACGCGAAGTTCCCACCGCCGACCCCACCGAGCGCGGCGATCAGCAGGAACGTGCCGAGCGAGGTGCCCGGTTGCATCGCGATCGCCGCCAGGATCGTCGGCGCCAGCAACAGCAGCGCGCTGACGATCGTCCAGTTCCGGCCGCCGAACCGCGCCACCGCGAAGGTGTACAGCGGCCGCATCAGCGCGCCGATCAGCGTCGGCGTCGAGACCAGCAGGAACTTGTCCGCGGCCGAGAACCCGTACTGCGGGCCCATGAACAGGACCATGACCGACCACAGTGTCCAGACGGAGAAGCCGATGTGCTCGGCGAGGATGGAGAACCAGAGGTTCCGCCGGGCGATCTTCTTCCCGGTCTCCTCCCAGAACCGCTCGTTCTCCGGATCCCAGTGCTCGATCCAGCGCTTGCCACGAGCGTGCATGAGGTCCTCCTTGGTGGATGCGTTCGGGTTCACTGGGCGGCCAGCCATTTCGCGACCCCGCCGACGGCGTCCTTGCAGCCGCCGCAGCCGGTGGTCGCCCTGGTCGCTCCGGCGAGGGCCGGGACGTCGGTGGCGCCGGCTCGCCAGGCCTCGACGAGCCGTCCCTTGGTCACCGCGTTGCAGCGGCAGATGACCGCCGACGCCGGCAGATCGGCCGGGCTCGCCGCAGACGGCGCGCCGGGCGGAAGGGATCGTCCTAAAAGGACGGCCAGCCGGTCTTCGGGCACCGGAGTACCCCGGTCGTAGAGTTGGCTGATCGTGGCGGCCGCGTCCGGCAGGCCGAGCAGGATCGCGCCGGCCACCCGGTTTTCGCGGATGACGAGTTTGCCGTAGCGGCAGCCCGCCGGGTCGCTGAAAGTGAGTACTTCGGCGGCCGGGTCGTCCGCGCCGGTCGTCGTCTCGCCGAGCGCGGTGAGGTCGATGCCGCGGGCCTTGAGCCGCGTCACCGCCTGGGTGCCGCGATACCGTGACGCGGATTTCGTGCCGGTGACCAGATCCGCGACGACGGCGGCCTGTTCCCATGCGGGTTGCACGAGACCGCCGAACGCGCCCGGATGCTTCGCGCAGTCACCGATCGCGTGGATCCGGCCGTCGCTGGTACGCAGCAGATCGTCGACGACGATGCCGCCCTCGACGGTCAGCCCGGCGTCCACGGCCAGTTTCGTCTCGGGCCGGACACCGGTGGAGACGACGATGAGATCGGCGGGTACGTGCGTGCCGTCGTCGAGTTTGAGCCCGTCGCCGCTGACATAGCGCGCGGCCCCGACACCGAGCCGGAAGCCGACGCCGAGTTCTTCGAGCTTCCTGGTCAGCACCCGCGCGGATTCCGCGTCGAGCTGGCGCTCCATGATGTGCGGCATCGGATGCACGACGGTGACGAGGTTTCCGCGGCCGGCGAGGCCTCGCGCGGCTTCCAGGCCGAGCAGCCCGCCGCCGAGCACCGCGACCGGGGCGCCCAGTTTGGCGGCGTCGAGGATGCGGGCGCAGTCGTCGAGGGTGCGGAAAGCGACGACGTCCGGACCGGGTTCGAGCCCTTCGACCGGCGGCATCCACGGGTTCGCGCCGGTGGCGAGCACGAGCGCGTCGTAGTCCACAGTGGACCCGTCGTCGAGATGCAGCCGCCTGGCCTCGCGGTCGATCGACGTCGCGGCGACGCCCCGCCGCAGGTCGGCACGGGTGCGCGAGGACCATTCGTCGTCGTGCAGCCGGACGGCCTCGGGCCGCATGGTCCCGGCGACCACCGACGAGAGCAGCACCCGGTTGTAGGCGGTGTGCTCCTCCGCGCCGACGACGGTGAGCCGCACGCGTTCGCCTTCGGGGTCGCGGCGCTGGATCTCGTCCGCGAGCCGCGCGCCCGCCATCCCGTATCCGGCGATGACCACCGACCGGGGGCTCACGCGACGGCCTCGGCCGGGGCGAGCGCGACCGCGCACACCTTGAACTCGGGCATCCGGCTCGTCGGGTCGAGCGCCGGGTTGGTCAGCAGGTTCGCCCTGCCCTGACCGGGGAAGTGGAACGGCAGGAACACCAGGTCGGGGCGCAGCGACGCCACGCAGCGGACCCGGGCGACGGTCTCGCCGCGCCGCGAGCGCACGACGGCGAGGTCGCCCTCGGCCAGCCCCGCCCTCGCGGCGGTGTCGGGGTGAACTTCCACGAAGGCCTCCGCTACGACGTCGTTCAGCTCCTTGACCAACCGGGTCTGTGCCCCGGACTGGTAGTGCTGCAGGACCCGGCCCGTGGTGGCCTGCAAGGGGAATTCGGCGTCGGGCAGCTCGGCCGGGCCGACGTGGTCCACCGGGACGAACCGCGCGCGGCCATCCGGGTGGGCGAAGGAGTCGAGGAACATCCGCGGCGTGCCGGGATGCGATTCCGCCGGGACGGGCCAGTAGAGGGCCTCCCCGTCCCGGAGCCTGTCGTAGGTGATGCCCGAGTAGTCGGCGACGCCGCCTTTGGACGCCTGGCGGAGCTCGGTGAAGACGGTCTCGGCGTCCGCCGGGAACCGTCCGTCCGGCTGGCCGAACCGGCGGGCGAGTTCGGAAAGCACGTAGAGATCGGTCTTCGCACCGGGTGGCGGGTCGATCGCCTTGCGCCGCAGCAGGATCCGGCCTTCGAGGTTGGTCATCGTGCCGTCCTCCTCCGCCCACTGGGTGACCGGCAGGACGACGTCGGCCATCGCCGCCGTCTCCGAGAGGACGAGGTCCGAGACCACCAGGAAGTCCAAAGAGGACACTTTGTCCTGGATCTTCCCCGCACCGGGCGCGGAAACGACGAGGTTGCTGCCGAACACCATCAGCGCGCTCGGCCCGTCTTCGGTGCCGAGCGCCTCCAGCAGCTCGACGGCCGACCGGCCCGGTCCCGGCAGGGATTCCGGCGGCACACCCCACACTCCGGCGACGTACTCGCGGGCCGCGAGGTCGTCGATCTTGCGGTAGCCGGGCAGCTGGTCGGCCTTCTGCCCGTGCTCACGCCCGCCTTGGCCGTTGCCCTGACCGGTCAGGCAGCCGAACCCGGAACCCTTGCGGCCGGGCAGTCCGAGGGCGAGCGAGAGGTTGATCCAGGCGTTGACCATCGCGGTGCCGTTGGCGTGCTGTTCGGTGCCGCGCGCGGTGAGGACGTAGGCGTTGCGGGCCGCGGCGAGCTTGGCGGCGACGCGGCGCTGGTCCGCGGCGGAGACCCCGGTGACCTGCTCGACCCGCTCCGGCCACCAGGCCGCGACCGAGCGCCACAGCTGCTCGAAGCCGTTCGTCCGCTTGTCCACATAGGACTGGTCGAGCAGGCCGTCGGCGACGACGGCGTGCAGGATTCCCTGCGCGAGCGCGAGATCGGTGCCCGGCGCGGGGGCGAGGTGCAATCCGGCCAGTTCGGCGGTCGGGGTGCGGCGCGGGTCGACGACGATCAGGTCCGCGCCCCTCAGGTGCTGGGTGAACGGCGGCATCGTCTCGGCCGGGTTCGCGCCGACGAGCAGGACGGCGTCGGCGTCGGCGAGATCCGTGACCGGGAACGGCATCCCGCGGTCGGCGCCGAACGCCTTGATCCCGGCGGCCGCCGCCGACGACATGCAGAACCGGCCGTTGTAGTCGATCTGCGAGGTGCCCAGCGCGACCCGGGCGAACTTCCCCAGCAGGTAAGCCTTCTCGTTGGTCAGCCCGCCGCCGCCGAAGACGGCGACCGAGTCCGCTCCCTTGGCCGCGCGGATCTCGGTGAGCCGCTTCGCGACGAGGTCGAGGGCCTGCGGCCAGGTCGCGGGCCGGAGTTCGCCGTCGACCCTGATCAGCGGGGTGGTCAGGCGGGAAGGCGAGGTGAGGAGCTCCCCCGACGTCCAGCCCTTCTGGCACAGGCCGCCGGCGTTGACCGGGAAGTCACGCGGTGCGACCCGGGCGCCGTCGAGGCTCATCCCGCACTGCAGGGCGCAGTACGGGCAGTGCGTGTCCACCGCGGTCGCGGTGGGGGCGGCGAGCGGCACGGGCACCTCCTCCAGGCGTCGATAGCGCTTGAAGGTAGGTAGGCCGTGTTACCTGGAAAGTCCTGAATGTTTCAGGCGTTTGACATTGACCGCCGCCGATGGACGTCACACCGTGAGGTCACCGCACCCCCGCAATTCGTCATCTACTTGCGGTCGTTGCGCGTGCGACCACCGCAAGTAGATGACGAATTGCGACTATGCGCTAGGTGTATAGCCGCAGGTATACACACTGTGTATAGTCGCTCGCATGTCCATCGGGAACACGCTGCTCGGCCTGCTCGAAGCGGGCCCCAAGCATGGTTACGACCTCAAACAGCTCTACGACAAGCAGTTCCGGCAAGACCGTCCACTGCACTACGGGCAGGTCTATTCGACGCTGAACCGGCTCTTGAAGAACGGCCTGGTCGAGGAGAACGGCATCGAAGCGGGCGGCGGACCGGACCGGAAGCGGTACGCGATCACCGAAGCGGGCGTCACCAACGTCGAGGAATGGCTGAAGAGCCCGGAAAGTCCCTCGGTCTACCTGCAGAACACGCTGTACACCAAGGTCGTGCTCGCGCTCCTGTCCGGCCGGGGCGCCCAGGATCTGCTCGACGCCCAGCGGAGCTCCCACCTGCGCACCATGCGCGAGCTCACCGCCCGCAAGACCGACGGCGACCTTGCCGACCAGCTGATCTGCGACCACGCGCTGTTCCACCTGGAAGCGGATCTGCGGTGGCTGGAACTCACCGCCGCCCGCCTCGACGACCTCGCGCGCCAGCTGACGCGCTGATCTGGGGACCACACAGTGGAAACACCGTTGTTACACGGGCTCGGCCTGCACAAGGCCTTCGGCCCGAATCAGGCGCTGGCCGGGGCCGGGCTGACGGTCGAAGCCGGTGAGATCGTCGCGATCATGGGCCCATCGGGATCCGGGAAATCGACACTGCTGCACTGCCTGTCCGGCATCCTGCGGCCCGACGGCGGCCAGGTGCTGTTCCGCGGGCGCGATCTCGCGACCATGCCCGACGCCGAACGCAGCGCCTTGCGCCGCACCGAATTCGGTTTCGTCTTCCAGTTCGGGCAGCTCGTCCCGGAGCTGACCTGCCTGGAGAACGTCGCGCTGCCGCTGCGCTTGGGTGGGATGAAACGCCGTCCCGCCGAGCGCATCGCGCGCGATTGGCTCGACCGGCTGGAAGTCGGCGACTCGGACGACAGCACTCCCGGCCGGATTTCGGGCGGGGAGAGCCAGCGGGTCGCCATGGCGAGGGCGCTGATCACCGAACCGTCGGTGATCTTCGCCGACGAACCGACCGGCGCGCTGGACTCGCTGAGCGGTGAGCTCGTCATGCGCCTGCTGTCCGAGACGGCGAAACAGACCGACGCCGCCGTCGTCCTGGTCACCCACGAACCGCGGGTGGCCGCCTACTCCGACCGGGAGGTCATCGTGCGAGACGGCCGGACCCGCGAACCGGTGGTCACCCGATGACCGGACGCGAAGATCTGCTGCTCGGGTTCCGGCTGGCCGTCGGGGGCGGCCGGGGCTCGATCATCAGGCTCGTCCTGAGCACCGTCGGCATCGGGCTCGCGGTGGCGATCCTCCTGATCGGCTCCTCCGCGGGCACCGTCAAGGAGAACCGCGACCAGCGGGCGTACGCCGCTTCCCCGCGGAACGAACCGATCCCGGGTGTCACACCGCTGAACTACAGCGCGACCAGGACCGACTTCCGTGGCCAGGCGATCGCGCTCGTCCACCTCCAGCCCACCGGGCCGACCTCGCCGATCCCGCCGGGCGTGGACCGGCTGCCCGCGCCGGGTGAGGTCTTCCTTTCACCGAAACTGGAAGAACTCGTCGCGTCCGACACCAGTGGCCTGCTGCGGCCGCGTCTGCCCGGCAAACCCGTCGGGATCATCGACGCGGCGGCGGTGCTCAATCCGAACGACCTGGTCGCCTACGTCGGCACGGACGAACTGAGCGGTGACATCGCGACCTACGCGTTCGGTTCCGACTACGGCTACGAAACACCGTTCGAACGGGGAATCCTCTCACTGCTGCTGGTCGGCCTTTTCGTCCTGCTCACGCCGGTGTTCATCTTCGTCGGGACGGTCTCCCGGCTCGGCGGTGCGTCCCGTGACCGGAGGCTCGCCGCATTACGGCTGGCAGGCTCGTCCCTCAACCAGCTGCGCCGGATCACTGCGGCGGAATCCCTCGTGGGCGCCGTGGCCGGACTGGTCGCCGGTGGCGCGTCGTTCCTGCTCTTCCGCGGCGCGGTGGCGGACTTCCAGGTGTTCCGTTTCGGGGTGTATCCGAAGGACCTGACGCCGTCGTGGCCGTTGGTGGCGCTGATCGTGCTCGTGATCCCGGCCCTGACCGTCGCGACGGCTTGGGCGGCCCAACGGCACACGGTCGTCGAACCGCTCGGAGTCGTCCGCGAGACCACGCCGCCGCAGCGCCGGTTGTGGTGGCGACTGCTGCCGGTCGTCGCCGGAATCGCTTTGATAGCCCCGGATCTGGGCGTCGCCAGCGAACTCGGCCGGTTCGCGCTCATCGGCGGCGCCGTCCTGCTGATGCTCGGGATCCCGGCGTTGCTGCCGTGGCTGCTGGACCGCGTCGTCTCCAGGATCAAGGGCGGACCGCCGTCGTTCCAGCTCGCGATCCGCCGTCTGCGGAACGACAGCGGGACCCCGTCGCGAGTGGTCGCGGGTCTCTGTGTGGTGCTCGCCGGGGCGATCGGGTTGCAAAGCCTGTTGACCGGCCAAGCGGTGCTGACGGCCGGTTACGAGGACAGAACCGAAGGCCGGGCCAGCGTTCACGCGGACGGCCCGGTGGCCGACCGGGCGGTGGCCGCCGTCCGCGCGGTTCCCGGCGCGGCCGACTTCCAGACCATGCGCTCGATGTTCGTCGACGCGAACAGCGCGCTCGCCTCCTTCGCCGTCGCCGACTGCGTCACGATCGAAGCGGCCACCACCGCGACCGGTTGCCGCGACGGTGACGTGTTCACCGGCACCACGTCCATCCAAAAAGGACAGACGGTGAAACTCGTCGACAACGACAAGCGCGAGCGGCCATGGACCGTTCCGGTCACGCCGCGACCACTCGAGGTGAAACAGTCGGGGCTCGCCGAGCAGCTCGCGGTGCACGTGCTCGCGACACCCGCCGCGGTGGCGGGCGTCGACCTGGCCGCCGCGCCGGTCACGGTGAGCCTGCGCGGGACGACCGGGGATCCGGACTTCGTCGAACTGGTGCGGAACTCGGTGGCGCCGTACAGCGGACAGGTCACCGTGGCGTCCTACAACGGAAAACGGGCCTCCGACGAGGCCCGGATGTTCGACGACGCGCGGAACATCCTGTTCGGCGGCGCCCTGTTGGTCCTGCTGCTGGCCGGGGTGAGCCTGCTGGTGCTCGCCCAGGAACAGGTCCGGGAACGGCGCCGGGCGCTCGGGGCGCTGTCCGCCACCGGTGTCCCGGTGCGCGTGATCGTCCGGTCCCTGTTGTGGCAGAACGGGATTCCGCTGTTGCTGGGCATCGTGGTCGCCACTGCGACCGGGATCGCCCTCGCCGCGCTGGGCAGGCGGCTGTTCTGGGACGGACTGTACGTCGACTGGTCCGCGGTGGGGATGCTCATCGCGGCAGCGGTCGCGATGGTGCTGCTGGTGACGGCGTCGACCGTGCCGTCCGTGCGCTCGGCCGCGAAAGCGGAGAACCTGCGCACCGAGTGATCCGTCCGTGAAGGCCCCTTGCCCGGGGCCTTCACGGACCTACAACACGGCGCTGACGTCGCGGGCGGCGGCGCGGAGCCCGTCGTGCGCCGCTCGCGTCGACCGCGGGTCGAGAGCGTTGGCGGCGAGGCGGAAGAGGATCGCCCGCAGGAGAAGCTGGGGCCATTCGGGCAGATGCGCCCAGCGTTCGAGAAGATCGATGGTGGCGCCGCCCCAGGCCAGCGCGTCGACCGCGACGATCGCGGCGCCCCATTCACCCGGCCGGTAATACGGCACGAAATCGACGATGCCCGGGGCCGCGTCGCCGTCGAACAGCACGCCGGCGAGAAGCTCCCCGTGCACGACCTGGTCCGGCAGTTTGACCGGTCTTCGGGAGCCCGCCAGCACCTCGAACCAGCGGCCGCCCTTGTTCTCGTCGAGCGACATGTCCGCCTCGCCCCAGGCGAGTTTGTCGGCCAGCGCCTCGAGATCGGTGCGCCGCCCCAGGAAATCCGGCCGCGGCAACCCGGCCGTCGCCCGATGCAGTTTGACCGCCGCGTGCACGACCTCGTCGTAGCGGTGCTCGGCCGTACCGGACACGAACCGGTTCGCCGACCAGCCGCCGACCACCCACCGGCCGTCGCTGGACCGAACGGGTTTCGCGACCCGCAACCCCGGCTCGTCGATGGCCTCCAGCGCCCGCGCCGTCCACAGCGTCCGCGACTTGTCCACGACGGGCTTGAGCACGAGACCGTTGTAGCGCCAAGCGGTGGTGCCGGGCAGCGGTTCCGCGTCACCGGTACGTCCGCCGAACGCCGAACAGACGTGTTCCGGAGGGCTTTCAAGGGTGGCACGCACGGCTCGGGACGTTACCCCGTCTTCCGCGCCACGAACGAGAAGACGCGCTGGTGTTGAGTAGCGATACTCAAGACAGGATCGCTTCTGACCTGCCATTCTTCGACCGTGACCCCCCGAACGGCGCAGCGCCGTCTCACCGACGGGCAGCTCGCCGCCCTCGCACTCGGCTCACTGTGGCTGCTCGGCACCCTGGGCTCGGTCACCGTGGGCCTGCTGCTCCCGCTCGCCGCGTTCCTGCACGCTCCCTGGATCGCGTTGCCGGTGCCGCTCGTGTCGATCGGCATGGTCTACCTCGTCGGATTCGCCGCGCCGGAAGCCTTTCCTGCCGTCGCGAAACCCTGGCCCCGGCTGGCGTGGGCTTTCGCGACCGGGATTTCCGGCGTTTTCGGCGCGATCTTCGTGGTGGAGGTGTCGGAGGCGTTCGATTCCTGGTTCGCGGTGCCGTTCCTCGGGGTGCCGGTGCTGCTCGTCGCGGGGCTGTTCGCGTACGACCTCCGGATCCGGGCCGCCGCCGGGATCCTCTTGATCGCGGCGATCGCGGGCGGGATCGCCATCCCCGCGGCCCTGCCCGAAGACACCGCCACCCGGCGGCTGGCCGTGACCGGTGTTCCGCGCGACCGCACCCTCGCGGCCGACCTCGGTCCTCGGCGGCTCCCGACCAAGGCGACCGAAGACTCCGGAGCGCTGATCGTCGAGTACGCACCCCAACTGTGGATCTCGCCCGTCTGGACCTTCGTGACCGACGCCGTCGAGACCTGCGAGACGTCGGTGAAGACCGGCTGGCACCTCTCGAACGCGACGTGCGCCCAAGTCGGCGACGGCGAATTCCTCCGGCGGAACGCGGACCGGATCGAATTCATCCAGCGGCGCGGCGCGCTGTCGGTGCACGTCGCGGGCAACCACAACTGGAAACCCGAGGAACTGCGCGACTTGGCCGCGAAGACCCATCCGCTGACCGACGCCGAGATCATCGCCGCCGTGCCGAAGTCGCCCCGCGGGAACCGGACGGACGTCGTCGCGGGGTTCACGACCTTCGTGCGGGCGATCTTCGCGGGCGGGTCTGGTCCGTGAAGGCCCCCTTGAGGGCCCCAGAGTCCGTGAAGGCCTCCTTCACTACCTTCAGAGTAGGCAAGGAGGCCCTCACGGCACCGCCAAGAAGAGAGCAAGGGACCTTTGCTATCACCGCACCGTGGGCCAGGGCGCACGAGGGGCCGCCGGTCCGCCAGCCCGTGAAGGCCGCCGTGAAGGCCGCGCGTGCAATGAAAGGCTCCTTCCTTGCAAAATTTGCAAGGAAGGAGCCTTTCATTGCATCAGCGGCGAGAGGTGCGCTCGCCGGACCGAAGAGAGCAAGGGACCTTTGCTATCGCCCGCACCCTGGGCCCGGCGATAACCCTCAGTAAGTCGGCAGACTCTGGTCGATCTGCCGCGCCCAGGCAAGCACGCCGCCACCGAGGTGGGTCGCGTCCTTGAACCCGGCCTGGTGCAGCGCCGCGAGCGCCTCCGCCGAACGTGCACCCGACTTGCAGTGCAGCACGATCGGCTTGTCCTGCGGCAGTTCCGACAGCGCTTCGCCCGAGAGGATCTTGTCCTTCGGGATGAGCGTCGCACCCTTGATGTTCACGATCTCGTACTCGTGCGGCTCGCGGACGTCGATGAGGGCGAAGTTGTCGCCGTTGTCGAACTTGGCTTTGAGCTCCGCCGGAGTGATCGTGTGCCCCGAAGCGGCCGAAGCGGCTTCGTCGGACACAACGCCACAGAAGGCTTCGTAGTCGATGAGCTCGGTGATCTTCGGGGTCTCCGGATCCTTGCGGATCTTGACCTCGCGGTACTTCATCTCGAGCGCGTCGTAGCTGACGAGCCTGCCCAGCAGCGGCTCACCGATGCCGGTGATCAGCTTGATCGCCTCGTTCACCATGATCGAGCCGATCGACGCGCACAGCACGCCCAGCACCCCGCCCTCGGCGCACGACGGCACCATGCCGGGCGGCGGCGGCTCGGGGTAGAGGTCGCGGTAGTTGAGGCCCTTGCCGTTCGGCGCGTCCTCCCAGAACACGCTCGCCTGCCCCTCGAACCGGTAGATCGAGCCCCACACGTAGGGCTTGCCGGTGAGCACGGCGGCGTCGTTGACCAGGTAGCGCGTCGCGAAGTTGTCGGTGCCGTCGAGGATCAGGTCGTACTGCTCGAACAGCTCCAGCGCGTTGGACGACTCGAGCCGGTCGGTGTGCAGGTGCACCTTGACGAACGGGTTGATCTCGGCGAGCGACTCCTGCGCGGACGCCGCCTTGAGCTTGCCGATGTCGGACTGGCCGTGGATGACCTGGCGGTGCAAGTTCGATTCGTCGACCTCGTCGAAGTCGACGATGCCGAGCGTGCCGACCCCGGCCGCGGCCAGGTACAGCAGCGCCGGGCTGCCGAGGCCGCCGGCACCGATGACCAGCACCTTGGCGTTCTTCAGCCGCTTCTGCCCGGTCATCCCGACGTCCGGGATGATCAGGTGACGGCTGTACCGGGCCACCTCTTCCTTGGTGAGCTCGGCGGCCGGCTCAACGAGCGGCGGCAGCGTGCCTGACATCGGGTCCTCCATCTCGCGTGGATCGCGGTCGCATCCCAGTATCTACAACACCGACAGGCGGAAACGACTTCCCCTGTTTCAGATCCTGGGAAATTCCAGCAGATGGGATGGCGGGGCTAAGGTGTCTGGTTCGGCCAGGAGCCGGGTTTGCAGACCTTGCCGTCCGCGGGCACCTTGCCGCGGTCGCCGCCGGGAAGGTTGTTCAGCTGCGCCACGAAGTCGTTGGAGACGCCGAACGTCTGCTGCATCATCACCGGCGCGATCCCGCCGTTCTCCTTGCAGCCCACGTGTTTTCCGCCCAGGGCATGCCCGACTTCGTGATTGATGGCGTACTGGCGATATCCGGTCATGTCGCTCTCGAAGGCCATCGCCCCCCGCACCCAGCGCGCGAGGTTGATCACCACGCGCTTGTCGAAACTCGCGCGGTAACACGAGGTCTCGTAGGTGATCTGGAACATGCAGACGTCCGCGCGATGCGTCGTGTTCGGTGTGGTCAGACTCACGCGGAAGGTGGGGTTCGGGTAACTCGCGTCCACGCGCTGGAGTGCCTTCTTGCCGTCCCACGTCCAGCTCTTGGGATTGGACAGGGTGCCCTCCACCATCGTGGCGAAACTGTCGTCACCGAGGTAGCTGGTGGGATCGATGCCGTCCTCGACCTCGACGGTGTACGTGTACAGCTGCCCCGTCCCGACCTTCTCTCCCTTGCCCGGCACCACGTGATACGTGCCCTTGCCGGACTCGGTGAAAGGACCGCCCTTGGGCAGATCCGCGGTCGGGATCTTGAGATCGACCGGTTTGGCCGGATTCTCCGGGAGAACGTCGCCGCCCCCGTCGACACCCGCGCCCGGCTCGCCGCCGTTGCCGGCGGAACCGTCGGATCCATCGGCCGAAGCGAGGCTCGCCCCGTCCGTGGGGATCGGCTCGGGCGGGCCGGTGGCGGTGTTGAACACGACCAGCGCGGTGATCACCACGAGGATCGGCAGCGCGTACACGCGCCAGCCGTAGGTCTTGGCGAAGTGGCCGATGCCGCCCTTGCTCTTGCGCGTCTTGGACTTGGCGGCGCCCGGCTCGTGCGGCTTCCACGACGCGCTGAGCGGCTGGGCGCTGGTCCGGCGGCCGCCGGGGCGGTAGCGGTCCTCGTCGAGCCGCTGCGACGGCGGCGGTGTCGGCCGGTACTGGCCGGTGCGCGGCGCGTCGGAGGTCCGCGGCTGGGTACGCGGCGGACGGCGACCGGAGGCGGAGTACTGAGACCGCCGTCCTTCGCCCTGCGCGCCTTGCTTAACCCGGTCCACGGGAACCAGGGTGCCATAACCGAACTGTGATGTTGTGAGCGACCGGCGCTTCGCGCGGCGTGTCCTGCCCACCCGAATGGGCTACCAGGTGCCCGATTCGACCGATTCCCACATGCCCAAAACGGCCTGCGCTACGACATTCGGGCGTTCCATCTGCGCCACGTGGCCGGTTCGGGGGAGAACGAGCAACCGGGCGTGCGGAAGTAGCCGAGCGGTGCGCTCCGCGCGCCGGACGGAGATCACCCGGTCGTGCTGTCCCCAAACGACGAGTGTCGGCGCGGCGACGTTCGGCGCGACGGCCCACAACGACGCGGGACCGCGCGCGGACCACGTCCGGAAGATGCCGAACGTGCTGCGAGCGA
This sequence comes from Amycolatopsis sp. WAC 01375, assembly GCF_003947325.1. Classification (NCBI taxonomy): domain Bacteria; kingdom Bacillati; phylum Actinomycetota; class Actinomycetes; order Pseudonocardiales; family Pseudonocardiaceae; genus Amycolatopsis; species Amycolatopsis sp. WAC 01375. The sequence goes on along the minus strand of NZ_QHHW01000011.1, from coordinate 101,454 downwards.
GCGCGGGGGCGGCCCAGGCGAAGGCGGCGCGAGCGCTGTGCTCCTCTTCCAGCTCGTCCAGCCTGCTTTCGGCGAAGCGGCCCGGGTCGGCGAAGCAGAGCTTGATGACCTGCATGGCGCGTTCGCGCGGGCCCAGCGCGGCCAGCTGACGGCGCACCCGCGGGCCGATCAGCGGCAGATACGCGAACGCCATCCGCGGATCGGACAACCGCTTCATGCTGGGACGGAGATCCGGCATCGCCGGCGAGATCAGCGTCAGCGTCTTCACCAGTTCCGGATGCCTGGCCGCGACGAGCAGCGCGACCGCTCCCCCCATCGAGTTGCCGAACAGGTGCACCGGCCCGGCGTCGAGGCTCTTGATGTGGCTCGCGACGATCTCGGCGTGCGCGTCGAGGCTGAAGTCGAAAGCGTCGGGCGGCTCCGAGTAGCCGAACCCCGGCAGATCGACCGAAGTACCTGCCGCTTGGGGCGCCAGGAGGGCGGCGAGATCGGTCCAATTCGTGGACGAGCCGCCGAGCCCGTGGACGTAGACGGCCGTCTCGGGACCCCCAGGGGTCCGGCGGATGTGCAATTTCACCCCGCCGACACCTATTGTTTCCCCGGGCCACGGCGGCGGCGCGGGGTCGAGCGACGGCAACGACCTGCGCGACAGCGGTACGTGGGTCAACGACGGGCGGCCCCCGGCGGCACGGGAAACTGGAGAAGACACAGCACCAAGGATGCCCGACCCTTGGCGGTCCGGCTGTACCGGCGAGTAATCTCGAGGTCACTTCACGCGGCGGTGACCCCGCCCGGCGGAGCCCGCTCGACTGCGCTGATGAGTTCTCGGCGGTAAGGATCGCCTTGAACAAGGCTGATGCGTTCGCGGCGGAGACGAGTGCCTCGAACTGGAGGAACGATGACAGAAATGGCGCGACTGCAGGCACGAGGCGTCCGCCTGCCCAGAACGGAACGCCGCGCCCAGCTGCTGGCCGCCGCTCAGCGGGTGTTCGCCGCGAACGGCTACCACGCCGCCGCGATGGACGAGATCGCCGAAGAGGCCGGAGTCAGCAAGCCGGTCCTCTACCAGCACTTCCCCGGCAAGCTCGACCTCTACATCGCGCTGCTGGAGAGCCACGTCGACGAACTGGTGCGGCGGGTCAAGGACGCGCTCGACTCCACGACGGACAACAAGCAGCGCGTGCCGGCGACCGTCGGCGCGTTCTTCGACTTCGTCAACAACGACGCGGGCGCGTTCCGAATGGTCTTCGAGTCCGACCTTCGCGGCGAGCCCGCCGTGCAGGAGGCGGTGGACCGCGCGACGTCGGCCAGCGTCGACGCGATCACCGAGACCATCACCGCCGACGCGGGCCTCGACGAGGACAAGGCACGGCTGCTCGCGGTCGGCCTCGTGGGCCTCTCGCAGGTCAGCGCGCGGTTCTGGCTGGCGCACCACAAGTCGATGAGCCGCGAAGAGGCCGTCGCCCTCACCGCCAACCTCGCCTGGCGAGGGATCGGCGGTGGCTTCCCGCTGCAGCACTGACCCGCAATTCGTCACCTACTTGCGTTCATCTCGATCGCAAGTAGGTGACGAATTGCGTGGGTCACTGGGCCGACGCATTTGCCGAGTCGGCCGATGAGTTCCTTGTCGGCCGCGCAGCCGCGGATAGCGACTGCCACAGATGGTTGTGCGGGTCGACGAATCCGGGCAGCACGATCTTGCCGCGGCCGGCGCCGGTGAACTCCGCGTCGCTCCCGGCTTCAGTGGTTTCGCCGCCGATGCCGGTGAGCAGGGCCGCGCCGAGGACCACGGCGATCACGCTGGCGCCTCCGGCGAGAGCAAGGGACCTTTGCTACCGCGTTGGGCCATCCAGCGGCACCGGGCAGAGCCGCGATTCGGCTATGAATCAAGCGACCGCGTCCCGATCCGCGAGGAGTCCTCATGCCCCACATCGCGCTCGACGAGAACCTGCCCGGCATCACCGCCCTGTTCGCCTACCGGCCGGAGACGGCGGCACCGCTCGGGCAACTCGCCGAGGTCCTGCTTCGCGGCCCGAGCAGCCTCAGCGTCGGCGAGCGGGAACTGATCGCCGCGGTCGTCTCGCGCGGCAATGACTGCACGTTCTGCTCACGCAGTCACGGCGCCGTCGCCGCCGAAGCGCTCGAAGGGGGCATGCCGGTCGTCGAAGCGGCTTGGAAGGACATCGACGGCGCACCCGTGTCGGCGAAGGTGCGGTCGCTTCTGCACGTCGCGCTCGCAGTCCGCGAAGGCGGGAAGTCCGTGAGCGAAGAGCTGATCGAGATCGCCCGCGCGGAGGGCGCGACGGACGTCGAAATCCACGACACCGTCCTGATCGCGGCCGCCTTCTGCATGTTCAACCGCTACGTCGACGGGCTGGCCACGATCGCCATCGACGACCAGGACGCCTATCGGGAGGCAGGCGTCCGTCTCCTGGAGAACGGCTACACACGCCTCTGAAAAGAGAGCAAGGGACCTTTGCTCCCGCTTATCTCAATGTCGAGAGAAGCGAGAGCAAAGGTCCCTTGCTCCCGCTTTCAGACCCTCGCGGCGCGGCGGACGAGTGCCGCGATGCGGTCCGAAACCTCTTGGGTTCGTTCCTGCGGCAGCATGTGCCCGGCGCCCGGGTAGCGCACGAATTCAGCCTCCGGCAGCGCGTCGGCGATGACCTTGGCGTGCGGGGGCGGGCAGAGCCTGTCCCGCTCCCCCGTCAGCACGATCACCGGTTTGCCCTGCAGCGCGGAGAGGGTGACCCGGCAGTCGTGCCGGGAGATCGCGTCCTGGAATCCGGCGACACTCGCCGGATGCGCGCAAAGCAACTGTTCGGCGACCGAGTCCACGTCGGCCCGCTGAGGCCGCCGCCCGAAGACGAGCAGCCGCGCGCCGGGCCGCACCACCGACAGCGGCAGCGGCAAGGCGTCCCGGCGGTTCTTCGCGAGCAGCTTCGCGAGCCTCCGTTCGAACCTCGCCGCGCCGCTGCCCGCGATCCCCGGCAGGCCGAGGGTGATCCGGTCCATCTCACCGGACGATGTGGCGACGAACGCGACCCCTGCGACGCGCCGGTCCACCAGATCGGGATGCCTGCGGGAAAGTTCCATGATCGTCATGCCGCCCATGGAGTGCCCGGCGAGCACGAGCGGTCCGTTCGGGACGCGGTCCTCGATCAGTTCGGCGAGGTCGTCGGCGAGGGTCGCGATCGTGGCCGTTCCCGGTTTCGCCGGCGCGGAACCGCCGTGACCGCGCAGGTCGTAGCGCAGGATCCGGACGGAGTCGCCGAGCCGCGACGCCACGCCGTCCCAGGTCCGGTGATCCTGCGTCCAGCCGTGCACGAGTATCAGCGTGAGTTCGGAGTCGGCCGGGCCGCTCATCTCGACGTGCAGCGCGGTGCTGTCGCCGGTCACGAAACGGTGTTCCCGCGACGGGTCCCACGAGACGGCGTCGCGCTGTTTGACGCTCTTCATCGCTTCCCCGGCAGCAGGAAGGACTTGCGCCAGAAGTACATGCCGGGCTTGCCGACCAGACCGGATTCCTGCAGGAACGGCATGATCTTCTCGCCCGCCCACTGGATGCTTTCGCGCCAGTTGGGGTTGTTCAGCGCGGCTTCGACGCCGTCGCGCGGCCGGATACCGACGGCCTTGTAGACGTTCGGGTTGATGAAGGCCCGCGTCACGAAGTACGAAATGACCGCGATGATGAACTGCTGGTAGAGGATTTCCTTCTTCGACAGTTTCGCCATTCCGCGAGTGACCTCTTCGCGGGCGAAGGTGACATGCCGGGCTTCCTCGAGCACGTGGATCCGGTTCACCATGCGCACCAGCGGCTGGATGTCCGGATCGTTCATCTGCTCGCGCTGAAGCCGGTCGAGGACCTCTTCGGCGACGAGGATCGCGCCGTACCGCGCGGGGCCGTAGCTGATCGACGGCATCAGTTTCGCCAGCCGCCGCAGCCACGGCACCGGCCCGTAGGACGGGCAGCCGATCCGCGAGGCCATCCGCGCGAACATCGTCGAGTGACGGCATTCGTCCGCGATCTCGGTCAGCGCGTACTGGGCGTGCGAGCTGGTGGGGTCTTCCTCGTAGACCTCCTTGAGCAGCATCTGCATCAGGAGGATTTCGAACCACAGTCCTGTCGTGGCGACGCTCGCGACCTCGTGCTTGCCGAGTTCGATGCGCTGCTCTTCCGACAGCGAGTCCCACAGCTCGGTGCCGTAGAGCGAAGAGCGATGTGCCGGGATGTAGCGCTTCCCGTCCACGAGCGGAGCGTTCCAGTCGATGTCGACGTCGGGGTCGTAGAACTTGTTTGCGGAGGACTTGAGCAGCCGCTCGGCTGTCTTCTCCCGGTCTGTTTCCTTCAGCGCCCGCGTCATTGCCGACACACCCCTATCTGTAACTCGCGGTAACAGTTACCTCTGGTAGCATGACTTGGGTGATCGAACGTGTCAAGCGCAACAGCAAGCAGTCGAGCAAGCACCCCACCGCGGGTGAGGCCGACACGGGTGACGCCCGCCGCGACCGCTGGCGCAAACACCGGATCGCGCGCCGCGCGGAGTTCGTCGAAGCGGCCCTCCGGGCGCTCGACGCGCACGGGCCGGACCTCGGCATGGAAGACGTCGCCGCCGAAGCGGGCGTCACGAAACCCGTGCTGTACCGGCACTTCGACGACAAGGCGGATCTGTACGTCGCACTCGGGCAGCGCGGCACGGAGATCCTCTTCCAGCGGCTGATCCCGGCCATCAACTCCGAACTCGCCCCGATCCCCCGGATCCGGATGGCACTCGACGCGTTCTTCAGCGTCATCGAGGAGCACCCGAACCTGTACCGCCTGCTCGCACGCGGCGGCCTCCAGGAGAAGGTGGTCGTCAAATCCGACGTCGTCGCCGAGGACAAGGAACTGATCGCCACCGCGCTCACCGCGCTGCTCGGCGACTACATGCGGATGTTCAACATGGACTCGGGCGCCGCCGAACCGTGGGCGCACGGCATCGTCGGCATGGTGCAGAGCACCGGCGAATGGTGGCTGGACCGGCGCTCGATGGGCCGCGACAGCGTCGTCGAATACCTGACACAGATCATCTGGGCCGCGATCGACGGCCTCTCCCGGCAGCAGGGCATCGTCATCGATCCCACTCTGCCGCTCGAAGAGAACAAGGTCATCCAAATGCGGAAGACCCAGGAAAAGCAGGCGGAGGGGCAATGAGCGAGCACGACGAAGACGGCTACGCCGGCGAAGCGGTCCTCGTGATCGACGGAACCGAGATCGCCGCGACGGTCGACCTGCGGGGCTACTTCCAGCCCATCGACGGGTACTACCGCTGGTACGGCCGCGTGGCCACCAACGAGCAGGTGTCCGCGGCCGCCGGCGGCAAGAAGACCGCCGTCGAGATCCGCGCGGGCGAGTACAGCGCGAAGGGCGAACTCTCCGACCCGGACCCGTGGGACCGCTACCGCATCATGGGCACCAGCACGCCGCCCTTCCACGTGCCGACCTCACTGGAAGAACTGAACGAACTCAACGCCTGACCGCTGAGGCAGAAGTACATGAAGGCCCCCTTCCTTGCGCTAGACGCAAGGAAGGGGGCCTTCATGTACTTGGGGACCAGCCTGCGGGTGAGCGGCGTTAAGCCGCCGGTTCATGAGCGGCCGAAGGCTGACGATGTAGGAATCGGGACGTTCAGTGTCCCGATCCCTACATCGTCACGAGGTCGCGACCACCGCACCACCGCAGCAGCCCAACCCGCGCTTCAAGAGAACGTCAGCCCTGTCGTTGAGCGGGCACTCGAGTACGCGGGACCAGGTTCGGCCAGCTCGACAGCTTGTTCATCGCCCATTCCAGCGGCCCGCGCCCGACGAACCTCCGCCACAGCACGGCCGCGGTCAGCGCGACCACCGAGAACTCGACGAAGTGCAGCACGCTGAAGATCGAATCGCCGTCGCTCTCGTCCCACAGCAGCGCGATCGCCACGAAATGCAGCACGTACGCGCTCAGCACCCGCCCGCCCAGATCCGAAAGCGGCCGCAGCACGCGCTCGAACTTCGGCATCAGCAGCTGGCAGCCGCCGATCACCGCCGCCGCGATCCCGATCGAGATCAGCAGGTCGAACGGCGTGTACGAGGTGCCTGTCGGCAGCAGTTCCCAGGCCCAGCTGGTGGTCGGCGGGGTGCCGTGGATCCAGGTCTGGTGGAGCCGGAGGAATTCCGGCGGCGTCATCCCCATCTGCGCGGCGGCCGGTTCCAGTGAGCGATAGACGGCCTGCATGCCGCCGAGTGGGCCGGTCGCGAGCCAGGACACGAGGTATCCGCCCACCGCGAGCGCCGATCCGCCGAAGAACAGCCGACGGCACACGCTGCGCGACGTCAGGTCCATCCGCCCGAGCGACATCCCCGCGAACACGTACGCCATCAGCGTCAATGCGGGGAAGGTTCCGGTCAGGACGAGAACGGTCGCGGCTTTCAGCAGCCCGGTCGAGGTGACATCGTCCGCGGTCAGGTCCGGCGCGAAGAAGAGCAGGTCGCGAGGAAGCAGTTGCGCTCTGAGCAGATGTGAGAGCAGCGGGCCCGCCACGGCGACGACGACCGCCGCGATCGCCAGCGCCTTCGCACCCGCGCGCAGCCATGGGATCGCGAAGAGGAAACAGGCCCCGTAGTAGGCCAGGATCACCATGTAGCCGGTCTCAAGGCTGGTCAGCCACAGTCCCAGCGCCACCAGCAGCGGTGCCCGGGTCGCCAGCTTGAGCGCGACGCGCGTCCGGTCGCGGCCCAGTTTCGGGCGGCGTCCGCCGGACATCAGCGCGATGGAGACTCCGGCCAGTACCGCGAACAACGCCGCGGAGTGGCCTTCGAACGGTTTGAACAGCACCCCGACGCCGCCTTTGGCGGGATCGGGGCCGACATGCACCGCGTACATGCCGAGAACGGCCAAGCCGCGGGCGACGTCGATGCCGGTCAGCCGCCCAGCGGCCCGCTTGCCTTGTTCGGGAACTGTACGCACGCCGTCGACCAGCGCGCGGTCCATCACAGTGACGCCGTCCACCTCATTTCTCGGCTAGCCCCCTGCCGTCCCCGCCTTAGCGTGACGATCAAATCTGAGAGCTGGCTGAGACGCGGCGGTGACGCCACTGTGACATCCGACTACAACCCGATCGGGTTAGCCACCAACAGCGAAGCCGACCTTGCGAACGTCTGACGGCGCGATCTCGACGTAGGCGATCCGGTCGGTGGGCACGATGTACTTACGGCCCTTCTCGTCGTCGAGGCGGAAGATCCCGTCGCCGGCCCTCAAGGCGTTCGCGACCAGTTCCTCGACCTCGTCGGGCGACTGGCTGCTGGACACCACGAGCTCTCGCGGCGTGTCCTTGATGCCGATCTTGACCTCCACGTGGGACCTCCGCTTGAAAGTTCGAAACTACTGGCCCGCCAAGGCTAGCCGAAGAGACGTCAGCCGAGCCCCAGCACCTGCATGCGTTTGGTGTGCCCCTGCTGCAACCGGCGGAACAGCGCGGCGATTCCCGAAAGGTCGCCGGAGCCCTCGACGATGAGCTCGGCGAGCCCGTCCCGCTCGGCGACGACGTACTGGGCCTGCGTCAACGCCTCGCCCAGCAGGCGACGGCCCCACAGCGCCAGCTTGTCCCGCGCCTTCGGGTCGGCCTCGATCCCGGCCGCGACTTCGCGTTCGGCGAACGCGGAATGCCCCGTGTCGGCGAGCACGGTGAGCACCAGATCCTTGGTTTCGGGGTCGAGCCAGCTGGCCATCTCGCGGTAGAGGTCCGCCGCGAGCCCGTCTCCGACGTAGGCCTTCACCAGGGACTCGAGCCAGGAACGCGGCGCGGTGGAGGCGTGCCAGGCGTCGATGTGCCCGACGAAGGGCCTCATGGCGTCTTCGATCGCGACGCCGTACCCCGCGAGGTGCTTGGTGAGCAGGTCGTAGTGCCCGATCTCGGCGGCCGCCATGGACGCCAGCGCGGCGCGGCCGGACAGCGTCGGCGCGGTGCGCGCGTCCTCGGCCAGGCGATCGAATGCGGACAATTCCCCATAGGCGAGTACGCCGAGCAAATCGACTACGCCCTCGCTGATCTGCTTTGCCTCCGTCACGGCGGAAAGGGTATCGCCGAACACACCCGCCCGGACGGGAAGAGACCGATCCCACCTCCGGGCGCGGCGGGGATTTCGGCCGGAAAGAGAGCCTTCCCACGTCCGGGCGCGGCGGGGACTTCGGCCGAAAAGAGAGCCTCCCCACCTCCGGGCGCGGCGGGGACTATCAGAAAACCGCAGATCAGGTAGACTGGCGGCCGGATACGACGGATCATCCGTCCCGGATCGGGACGCCGCTGCGGCTGAAGGACAGCCGGTGCGGCCCCGATCAGCGCAAGAATGATGTGCGTGCACGCCATCCTGCGGCATTCCCACGAAGGGCCGCTTCAGCGCCAGTAGCGCGGAGCCCGAGCGAATTTTCGTGGTCGAGTGTCGATCGGTGACCAGGGCAGTGCGCGCTGGTCACGAGAGAGGCGAGCACCCTGACCACGAACGAAAACACGCCCGAAGACAACCCCACCGGCGTTCCGGAGGCCGTCGCGCTGGAGCACAGCGAGTCAGGCCCGGCGGCGCTCGACGTGTCGCACCCGCTGCAGGCGGGCGCACCGGTGGAACCCGAAGCCCCCTCCTTCGCTTCCTTCGGCGTCAAGCCGGAGATCGTGAAGGCGCTCAGCGAGGCCGGGATCGAGCGCACCTTCGCCATCCAGGCACTGACGCTGCCGCTGGCCATGGCCGGCGACGACCTGATCGGCCAGGCCCGCACGGGCATGGGCAAGACGCTGGGCTTCGGTGTCCCGCTGCTGCACCGCGTCGAGGTCCCCGGCGACGGCACCCCGCAGGTGCTGGTCGTCGTGCCGACCCGTGAGCTGTGCATCCAGGTCGCGAACGACCTCAAGGGCGCGGGCAAGCACCTCGGCATCCGCACACTGGCCATCTACGGTGGCCGCCCCTACGAGCCACAGATCGCGGCGCTCCGCAGCGGCGTCGACGTCGTCATCGGCACCCCGGGCCGCCTGCTGGACCTGGCCGAGCAGAAGCACCTGGTGCTGGGCAAGGTCCGCGGTCTGGTGCTGGACGAGGCCGACGAGATGCTCGACCTGGGCTTCCTGCCCGACATCGAGCGCATCCTGCGGATGGTCCCGGACAAGCGCCAGACGATGCTGTTCTCGGCGACCATGCCGGGCCCGATCATCACGCTGGCCCGCACGTTCCTCACGCAGCCGACGCACATCCGCGCCGAGGAGAACGACGCCGGCGCCATCCACGAGCGCACCACCCAGTTCGTCTACCGGGCGCACTCGATGGACAAGCCCGAGCTGATCGCCCGCGCGCTGCAGGCCGAAGGCCGTGGCCTGACGATGATCTTCACCCGCACCAAGCGCACCGCGCAGAAGGTCGCCGACGAGCTCGTCGAGCGCGGCTTCGCGGCCGCCGCCGTGCACGGTGACCTTGGCCAGGGCGCCCGCGAGCAGGCACTGCGCGCGTTCCGCGCCGGCAAGGTCGACGTGCTGGTCGCCACCGATGTCGCCGCCCGCGGCATCGACATCGACGACGTCACGCACGTGATCAACTACCAGACGCCGGAGGACGAGAAGACCTACGTCCACCGGATCGGCCGCACCGGCCGCGCCGGGCGCACCGGTGTCGCGATCACCCTCGTCGACTGGGACGAGACGCCGCGCTGGAAGATGATCTCGGACATCCTCGGGCTCGACATGCCCGAGCCCGCCGAGACGTACTCGTCGTCGAAGCACCTGTTCAGCGACCTGGGCATCCCCGAGGGCACCACCGGGCGCCTCCCGCTGTCGAAGCGGACCCGCGCCGGTCTTTCGGCCGAGGTCGAAGAAGACCTGGGCGGCAAGCGCCGCGGCCGTGGCCAGGGCCAGAGCCAGAGCCAGGGCCCGAAGGACGAAGAAGAAGCGCCCCGCAAGCGCAACCGCACACCGCGCAAGCGGACCCGTGGCGGCGCGAACGCGGCCGCCAAGATCGAGGCCGCGGACGCCGCGGACGCTACGGCGGAAGGCACCGAGGGCGAAGCGTCGTCCGAGGGCCGCACGCGGGCCCGTCGCCGCAGCCGCGGCGCCGCGAAGCCGAGCCCGGAGGTCAGCGGCCCGGCGGTCGAGAAGGAGACAGGCGACAGCGCCGAGCGTCCGGCTCGCCGACGCCGCCGTCGCCGTCCCTCGGCGACTTCTGATACACCTGCGTCGGCAGACTGAGAGCTTCAGACCTCGACGTGGGGAGCTAGGGGCACGTGAGCGAACGCTGGGACGCCGCGCCGGACGACGAACCGGCGCGGCCCGTGCCCGCCGATCCCGAACCGCCGTCGAGCGGTGCCGAACCGCAGACGGCCGAAAACGCGATCGGCACGGAAGACGTGCTGGACGCCGAACCCGCCGCGGCGGTGGCCACCGAGCCACCGCTGGGCGGGAAACGCGCCCGGCGCTCGCCGTGGAACCGCACGAGGGATCGTGTGTTCGCCGCGGCGATCGTGGTGGTCGTCGCCGTCACCGGCGTCGTCATCGGCGTGAACAGCGACAACGCGGCGACCGTCGCGCAGGTCGCCACCACCATGCCGCCCGGGCTCCCGCCCGCGCCGGCGGAGGTACCCGGCTCGCTGACCGAACTGTGGCAGGCACCGAGTTCGTCGACACCCGTCCCGATCGGCGAGGCCAACAGCGTCGTCACCGCGGACAAGGGCGAGGTACTCGGCCGGGATCCACACACCGGCGACGTCCGGTGGCGCTATTCCCGCGATCTCGAACTGTGCACGGTCGCGCTCGCCGGGATCAAGGTGGACGCGGTGTACCGCAAGGACACCGGCTGTAGCGAGGTCACCCAGCTCGACGCCGGCACCGGACGCCGCACGGCGCAGCGCAACGGCGACGCCGAACTCGGGACCCGGCTGGTGGTCGACGGATCGCACGTCACCACGACCGGCAAGAAACTGCTGAACACCTGGCGCGACGACCTGGTCAAGAGCATGGAGTACGGCCAGGTCCCCGCCATCGTGAACCCGAACAAGCAGCCGAGGACCGGCTGCACCTACGGCACGGTGGCCGCCGCGGCGGGCAAGATCGGTGTGATCGAACGCTGCCCCGGCGACCCGGCCGACCGCTTCACCGTCTACCGCGCGACCAACGACGAAGCCGACGACCCGAAGGTCGACTACAGCACCGTGCTCGCCGGCAAGAACGCGAAGGTCGTCGCGATGTCCGGCGATCTGGCGCTGATCGTGCTGCCCGAACAGAAACTGCTGGTCATCTACGGCGGCGACGGCCTCCAGAAGTCGGCGTACCCGCTCGATGTGCCCGACGCGGACATCACGCAGGACCCGGTGGGCGGCGTCACGACGACCGCGTGGACCGCGCAGGGCGTCTACTGGTTCACCGGCTCGAAGACCATGGCGTTCTCGCGCGACGACCTCACGCCACGCTGGACGCTGAACAACTCCGCCGGCCCCGGCGTGACCTTCGGGGAACAGCTGGTCGTGCCCATCCAGGGCGGGCTCGCCGTGCTCGACGAGACGACCGGCGCCACCATCCGCACCGTCGGCGTCGACAGGCGTGGCTACACCGGCCCGGTGGTGCTCTCGTCGGCCGGTCCGGTGCTGCTGGAGCAACGCGGTCCGACCCTGGTCGCGCTCAAGTGACCGGCTGGCGATAGCAAAGGTCCCTTGCTACCGCCGGCCGTCAGCGCGTCGTCGTGGACTTGGTGCGCAGCCGGCCGATTTCCTTCCAGCACCAATTACCGCCCTCGGCGGCGAGCGTGCCGGCGGCGGTGCGGGATCGCCCTTCGACGCTCAGCGTGACAGCCACCGTGTACTTGGTTTCGGAGACCTTCGTGATCTCGCCGAGCGAAGCGTTCGAAACGTCGGCGACTCGATCGATGGCCTGCTCGACGTCCTGTTCCGCGTTCGCGCACTTGAGCGCCGTCAACGCGGCCTTGTCGTGGGCGTTGATACCGTCGACGATCGCGCGCGCGGTCCCTTCGGGGCCGGACGGCTTGTCGGCCTTGTCGTCACCCAGGAAGAACCCGGGAGCGACGAACCCGGTGATACCCAGCGTGAGCACCACCACGGCAGCGGCGGCGATGCCCACCAGGAGGCCGGTCTTGTTGTTCTTCGGCGGCGCGGGCGGCCCGCCGAAACCCTGTCCGTACTGCTGGTTCTGTCCGTACTGCTGCTGGCCGTAGCCGGGGTACTGCTGCTGCGGGTACGCGCCGCTCTGGTCGTAACCACCCTGCGGGTACTGCTGCTCCGGGTAGTGCTGTCCCGGGTGCTGCTGCCCTGGGTACTGCTGCTGTCCGCCGGGGCCCTGGTCGGGCTGTCCTGGCTGGGGTGGGTAGGTCATCGACGGTGCCCTTCGTCCTCGCTGCGGGCAGCGTGTTCATCTACGACGTGCCCAGTAAGCCATAGTTTCGCAGGGACGGGAGGCATTTCGCCGGTCAATGGCACTTTCCTGCCGCGGTCAGCTCCACCAGAACAGGCTCAGGGCGGCCGTCACGCTCACCACAACGCCGAGACCCGCGAAGCCCGCGACGCGGCCAGCGCGCCCATCGACGACCCGCTGCGCCAGCAACGCGAGCGCCGCGGCCACCGGGTGGCCGATCAGCATCAGGAGACCCGGCCCCGGCGAGCCGGTGAACAGACAGACCGCGGCGATCGCGACCACGCACACCGCCAGCACGGCCATCCCGGCCGCGAGCGATCCGGTCAGCCCGCGCCAGAACCGGCCGCCGTCGGTCGCCGCGGGCGCGTTCCGCTCCGCGGGCGGCGGTGTGGTCGCGAGCTCTTCGGTGTCCGGTGACGACACGTCCTCGCCTGTCCAATCGTCGAATCTGGAGAATCTAGGGCGCCAGCAACTCCCACGGCTGAGCCGCGGGCCCGGCCTCTTGGCCTGCCGCGCAGCTGGGCCGGAAGTCGCACCACGAGCAACGGCGACCCGGGCGCGCCGGGAACAACACGTCCTCGTCGCCGCCGGCGTCCAGGGTATCCGTTGCCAGGCGCAGGTCACCGGCGGTCTCGTCGGCGCGTTGGAGATGCCGCTTGAGGCTCTCCTCGGTGTGCTCGGCGGCCGCGATGGTCCCGGTGGGCACGTGGTGCAGCTCGACCTGGTAGCACGGCGTCCGCAGCGTCCGGGCCGCGGCGACCGCGTACAGCGCCAAGGCCTGCGAAGAGCGCGCCTCGTACTCGTCCGGCTCACGACGGCCGGTCTTGTAGTCGATGATCACCAGTTCCCGGCCGCGCTGGTCGATGCGGTCGGCGCGGCCCTCGATGATGAGGCTGGGCCCGCTGCCCGGCTCGAGCGTGACAGGCGCGGAAACCCAGCGCTCCAGCCCGACCGGATCGACGCTGACGTCGTTGTGCTCGACGTACTCCGCGACCCACGCCTTAGCCCTGGCTCGATACCGGGCGGCCTGGTCGGTGTCTTCGAACCCGGCGTCCTTCCAGTGTTCGGCGACGAGCGCCATCGCCCGCTGCGGCACGCGCTTGATCACCGGCAGGTCGAACAACGCCCGCAAAGCGTTGTGCACCACCGCACCGAGCGTGCTGTGCGCCCACGCGCCGGTGCGTGTCGGGGACGGGCGGTCCAGATACGACATGCGATAACGGCGCGGGCAATCTTCGAACGTCGCGAGGCGCGCGGGCGAGACCTTCGTCAGCTTGCGCGGCGCCTCGACGCCGAAGTCGAAACCAATCTGCTCCATCGGATCACCCCGCCCGCAACGCTACGCACCCCCACCGACACTTTTCGAGGGGATCCCCAGGAAGGGAGCAAGGGACCTTTGCTATCGCTTGTGGCCCTCAGCCGAGCGTGCCGGCCCGCCCACGTGCAATGAAAGGCTCCTTCCTTGCAAATTTGGCAAGGAAGGAGCCTTTCATTGCACGCGCGGTGAGAGGCAGGGCACGAGAGGGAGCAAGGGACCTTTGCTATCACCGGCGCCCGGTCACGTACCCGCGATGAAGCCCTTCACCGAGTTCGCCACCAGCTCGACCGCGATCGCGGCCAGCAGCAGACCGGCGATCTTCGCCAGCAGCGTGATCCCGCTCTCCTTGATCAGCCGGATGACCACGCCCGAGTACCGCATGCACAGGTACAGCACGAAGTGCACTGTCACGATCGAAAGCGCGAGAGCCACGTACGCGCCGACGTGCCCGTCGGCCTGCCGTACGAAGACGATGGTCGCGGCGATCGCGCCCGGGCCGGCGAGCAGCGGCGTCCCGAGCGGCACGAGCGCGACGTTGACGTCGTCGCCCGCCGCCTCGGCCTCGCCGCCGGTCTTGCCGGTGAGCAGTTGCAGCGCGATGAGCAGCAGCAACAGCCCGCCCGCACCCTGCAGTGCCGGGATCCCGATGCCGAGATAGGACAGGATCGCTTGTCCCGCAACGGCGAACAACGAGATCACCAGCAACGAGACCAGCACCGCCTGCCGCGCGGCCTTGGCGCGGAGCGCCACCGATTTGCGGCCGGTCAGGCTCAGGAACACCGGCACCGTGCCGGGCGGGTCCATGATGACGATCAGCGTGATCGTCGCGCTCATGAACAGGCGCGCGTCGAAGAAGTCCGTGATCGTCACCGGGTCACGACCTCGTAGCCGGTCGCCCGCGCGACGAGTTCTTCGAAGGCGAGCGGATCGGTGGTCTCGTCGCCGAGATCGATGGTCTTGTTCGTGCCGTGATAATCGCTCGACCCGGTGCGCACGAGCCCCAGTTCCCCCGCCAGCCCGTGCAGCCGGACGCGCGTCTCCTCGTCGTGGTTCGGGTGGTCGACCTCGACGCCGGTGAGGCCGTGCTTCGCCAGCCCGGCGAGCACGTCGACGGTGATGGTCGCGCCGCGCGTGTACGCGAAGGGATGCGCGATGACGGTGACCCCGCCCGCCGCCGCGATCATGTCGATCGCGTCCTCCACGAGCGTGTCCTGCCGCGCCACGAAGTACCCGCTGCCGTTTCCGAGGTAGCTCCCGAATGCCTCGTTCACCGACGAGACGACACCGGCCCGCACCAGTGCCTGCGCTAGGTGGGGCCGTCCGGCCGAACCGTCCTCGGGCAGCAGCGACATGACCTCGTCGGGATCGACCGGCAGGCCGTCTGCGGCCATCCGCTCGGCCATCACGCGCAGCCGCCATCGCCGCTCCGACCGCAGCCGGGTCTGCTCGGCGACGACCGCGGGCGACGCCGGGTCGAAGAGGTACGCGAGCAGATGGACGCTGATATGCCGCCCGGTCACCGGATCGACGGAGATCGTGGACAGCTCGGCGCCGGGCACCAGGGTGAGCCCCGGCGGGAGTGCCTCGGCGGCCGGGGCCCAGCCGGCCGTGGTGTCGTGATCGGTGATCGCGACGACGTCGAGGCCCGCCTTCGCGGCGGCGGCGACCAACCCGGCAGGGCTGTCGGTACCGTCGGAGGCGGTGGAGTGGGCGTGCAGGTCGATGCGCATCGACTGTATTGTCTATCGCGCTGTTCAGAGCCGCGCTGCCAGGGCGCGGCCGGGTGGCCTGCGTTGCGGCTGACGATGACAGCGCCCTGCCATCACGCCTCTGAGGCCTGGCGGCCGGAAGGCGCGCGACCCCAAGGATCAAAGACCTCCTGGGTCGCCGCCGAGTCGGGACCTGCGCTAACCGACCTTCTTCTTGCCGCGTGCCGCACGCTGTGCCTTGATCATCGAGAAGCGCTCGGCCTGCTTCTGCTTGTCGCCGAACACGAGCTCGGAAATCGTGTCGTAGAACTCTTCCGGCTTCGGCAGGTAATCGATGCGGTTCAGCGCCTGGATCTGACCGGCGGACTCGACCACCATGGTCCCGTACCCCATCATCCGGCCCCACGCCGAACGTTCGTAGGTGAGGTCGGTGACCTTGGTGATCGGCATCATCAGCACTTTCGTGGTGAAGACACCGGTGGTCATCACGAACCGCTTGTCCGTGACCACCAGGCGCTCGACCCACCACTCCATCACCACGTACGCGAAGCGCAGGATGATGAGCAACGCGGCATACCAGAGGATGTTCTGGATGACCCACGCGGCGGGCGGCAACAGGTAGGAGACCAGGACACAGACGGCCAGCAACGCGGCCGTCTCAAAGGTTTCCCACAACAGCACAGCCCAGTGCCGGCGGATCCTGATGACCCGCCGCTCGGTGTCGAGGAGATACTCGTCTGGATCGCGTGGGGCGAACATACCGATAGAGTATCCGCTCCCCCGCTAGCTGAAGACGTTGCTGACGAAGGTGATCACCGATTCGGCCGAGTCACGCAGGAAGCCGATGATGTTTCCCACGAGGCCCGCGGCCTGACCTGGCTGCGCGATCACGAAGAACAGCACCAACGCGATTCCTGCGAAAGTGAGGAGCTTTTTCGCGTTCACAGCGATCAATCCTGTCTCTTACGGTGACTGACTGCGGATACTGACTATTCATTTTGTACCGCACCTTCCACCCGCGCGGGAGGGAAGTCCCGCGCTTGGGTCAGCCGGCGAGGGGAAGTGTACCGTACGGCTACTCTCCGTGTACAGGACAGCCATTGTCAGGAAGCCCGCGTCTACCATTCGGGAATGAACACCGTTTCGGACAGCACCGTCCGCTGTGTCGGCGGCATCGTCCATGACGAACTCGGGCGGATTTTGCTGATCCGGCGCGCGAATGAACCCGGACGTGGACTGTGGTCGGTCCCCGGCGGACGGGTGGAACCAGGCGAAACGGACGAAGCGGCCGTGATCCGGGAGATGCGCGAAGAGACCGGGCTCGACGTGATACCGGGCACATACGTCGGCAACGCCCGCCGCGGCCCGTACGACATCCATGATTACGCCTGCGCGGTCGCCGGCGGCACTCTCCGTGCAGGGGACGACGCCGACGACGCCCGGTGGATCGACGCCGGAACCTTGATCGAACTCGACAAAGAGGGCCGGTTGGCCGAACTCCTGTTCGTCACTCTGCGCGACTGGGGAGTGCTGCCGACCGGGGACGTCACGCCGTCTTGACGACCTGCCGTGTCCGATTCGTCGAATGACGCGGTGATAAAGCGGCGCGGGAGGTGAAAGTTATCCTTCCCGATGCTTTGCCGACATCTCCGAAGAGCCGAATGGGTAAACCCGGAAGTCGGGTCGGCCGCCGTCGCCTCTCGCAGGCGGCGTCGCCGGTGAGGCTGCCCGCGCGGTGGTCGTGAGTGGCGTTTCGGGTTCTAACCCGAAACGCCACTCACGACCAGCTCGACCCATGCGCTCCTGTCACGGCTGCGTACCTCGCCCACGGAACGCTCTGGCCCTAAGCGAAGTCCCGCACCGCTAAACCGGGAGCCACGTCATCCGCTGCCCGTGCGGGGCCGTCCTGGCCAGCGCCCGCACGTCCGGGACACCGGCGTCCCAGCGGACGAGGCCGAGCACGGCCTGATCCGCGGGTTCGGCCAGATCGGCCCGGCCGGGCGCCAAGTGCTCCAGCCCGGCGCCGTAGAACTCCTCGCTGACCCACCACAGCGGCCGGTCCGCGGCGAGTTTCCGCAACGCCTCGAGGAAGTCCGCCCGCCGGTCCCCCAGGTACGCGAGCACGTGGCTGGTCAGCACGACGAGTGGCGCGTCGGCGGGCAGGGTGGCGGCCGCCGAGGCGAGATCGTCGACGGCGTCGCCGGCGATCAGCTCCGGCCGCTGTTTGCCCTGCGCCGCCGCGGCCGTACGCAGGAGCCGGATCCGGTCCGGCTGGTCGGCCCAGACGCAGGCTTCGAGCCAGGCCAGTTCGTCTTCGTCGGCGAGGTCCACCGGGGCGCGGTCGAGGCCGGCGCGGGCGGTGATCGTCAGCTTCTTCGGCACCTTCGGCGTGACGGCACCGGGCGCGAGGTCCAGTGCGCAGTGCAGGCCGACCGCGGTCTTCGCGGGACCGGCGGTGAGTTGCTCGCCGCCGTCGCACTGGTAGCGGTAGGCGTACTTGTCCAGGCCAAGGAGCAGCCCCGCGCTGCATCCGACCTCGAGCAGCGCGATCTTGCCGCCCGCTTCCTTCGCCGCCGTCGTCATCGCGGGGTAGAGCAGCGCGGCACGGCGGACCTCGTTGGTCTGCGTGTACCGCGAGGAGATGATCGCCCGCGCCTTGTCCGCCCGCTCCAGCAGGAACGAGCGGAACAGCGGCCACGTCTCCGAGTCCACGCCGTCGAAACCGCCGACGGACGGGTAGTACCGCGAGAGCGGGTGGATCGGGTCGGCCTGGATGAGCCGGTGCGCGGTCGCCAAAAGCAGCGTTCCGCGCGCTTCACCGCCGCGGGCGTCGGTCAGCAGACCGGCCACGTCGTCGTCCTCGGACGCCTTCGTCGCCAGGTGCTCGTACAGCGGCGAAACACCGGCCGCCTCGACCGTCGCGAACTTCCGCAGGCGGCTCTTGATCTCATCCAGCCCGATGGGCATCGACGCGCTCCCTCTTCCCGTTCGTGACACCCATTATTCGTGCGGGACGGGGCGGCCGGGCTGTTCACCGCCCCTGCTGTCACCGTAGGACCGCTTCGGCACCATCACCTTGCGACGGAAGACACACACGATCGTGCCGTCCTGCTTGTAGCCGCGAGTCTCGACGTAAACGACACCGCGGTCGTCCTTCGACTTCGACGGCGTCTTGTCCAGCACCTCGGTCTCGCCGTAGATGGTGTCCCCGTGGAAGGTCGGCTTCACGTGCTTCAGCGATTCGACCTCGAGGTTCGCGATCGCCTTGCCGGACACGTCCGGCACCGACATCCCCAGCAGCAGCGAGTAGACGTAGTTGCCGACCACGACGTTCTTGCCGAAGTCGGTGGTCTCCTCGGCGTAGTGCGCGTCGAGGTGCAGCGGGTGGTGGTTCATGGTGATGAGGCAGAACAGGTGGTCGTCGTACTCGGTGACCGTTTTGCCCGGCCAGTGCTTGTAGACCGCGCCGACCTCGAACTCTTCGTAATAGCGACCGAACTGCACCCATTCCTCCTGCACGAGTAACGCGGCGTGAGCCTGGAACGACAGGCTTTCGTGTTGAGGAGTACCCTCGACCATTGGTGTCGGGTCGTCAACGCGACCCACACCACTGCGTAACCGTCCGCCGAGCTGAAGGAGGTGAGGAACCCGATGTCCAGTGGCGATAGTCCGCTTCCTAGTAGTCGCAGCGTTCCCCCCTTCACGTCTCGCCGGATCCCCACCTGGCAGGGCTGACGAAACCGGGAACGCTGGCCTAGCCGAGCGGCCCCCCGACCGCTTGGCCCGTCGTCTTCGCGCATCAACGCACGACGTCTGCCCAGGAGATCCCATGCCTGCCATTCCCTCGCTCGGCGGCCTTCGCGGCCGGAGCAACGGCCGCGCCAAGAGCGTCCCCGAACGCCCGCTGCCCGTCCCCCTTTCGGCGTACGTCGTCGATTGCGCGGTGTATGTGGAGGGCAAGCGCCTGCCCGGCCGTTGGACGCACGCCGAGGCGATCAAAGAGGTGCGCAAGCGGCACACGGGATTCGTCTGGATCGGCCTGCACGAGCCGGACGCGGTCCAGATCCAGGGCATCGCGGACACCTTCGGCCTGCACGAACTGGCCGTCGAGGACGCGCTGGAAGCACACCAGCGGCCCAAGCTGGAGCGTTACGACGACACGCTGTTCATGGTGCTGAAGACGGTCCGTTACGTCGAGCACGAGTCGCCCGCGACGGCCAACGAGATCGTCGAGACCGGCGAGCTGATGGCGTTCCTCGGCCGCGACTTCGTGATCACCGTGCGGCACGGGAACCACTCGGGGCTCGCCAGGCTGCGCCGCGAACTCGACCAGGACCCCGAGCGGCTCGACCTCGGGCCGTCCGCGGTGCTGCACGCGATCGCGGACCACGTCGTCGACCACTACCTCGACGTCACCACGGCGATCGAGTCGGACATCGACGAGATGGAGACGCACGTCTTCGCGCCGAGGTCCAAGGTGAGCGCCGAGCAGATCTACTTCATGAAGCGTGAAGTGCTGGAGCTGCGCCGCGCCGTCATGCCGCTGGGGACGCCGCTGCAGCGCCTCGCCGAGGGCTACACGCGACTGATCCCGGACGAGGTCCGCTCGTACTTCCGCGACGTCTCCGACCACTTGACGACCGTGGCGGAGCGGGTCGCGAACTTCGACGAACTGCTGACCACCCTGGTGGACGCCACACTGGCGAAGATCACGCTCCAGCAGAACACCGACATGCGCAAGATCACCGCGTGGGCGGCGATCATCGCGGTCCCCACGGCGCTGGCCGGCATCTACGGGATGAACTTCGACTACATGCCGGAACTGCACTGGCGCTTCGGCTACCCGGTGGCGATGACGGTCATCTTCGGCGTCTGCATCCTGCTCTACCGAATATTCAGGAAGAACCGCTGGCTCTGACCCTTCTTCCGCATTCGGCAGTTCTGGAGTTCCCTCATGCCAAGGATCCTGACCAACCTCAAGTTCTGGGCGCTGGCCTTCTGCGTCGTCTGGCTGGGCATCGTGATCGCGATCATCGCCAAGGACCCCGCGTTCGCGCACGGCCCGAAGTAGCGCCTCCGGCATTACGCTGGAGCGCATGAAAGCGCTGGTCGTCGCGGACGAGGTCGAAGAGCGGTTGTGGACGTCCGCCGTCCATCGGCTGCCTGCCGACCTCGGCCTTGTCGTCGGTGCCGGCGACCTGCCGTACGACTACCTCGAGTTCCTGGCCGGCGCGCTCGACGTGCCGTGCGTATTCGTCCCCGGCAATCACGATCCCGACCTGTCCGGTTACACGCGCTACGGCGGACTGTCCATGAAGGACGGTTTCCCCACGGTGTGGCCCGGTCCGGCGGGCGGGGTGAACGCGGACGGCCGGGTCGTCGACGTCGGTGGGCTCCGCTTCGCCGGGCTCGGCGGTTCGGTCCGCTACAACGACGGCCCGAACCAATGGACGCAACGCCAGCAGGCCAGGCGCGCGCGGCGGCTGGTACGCCGGGCCCGGTTCCGGCGCCGGCGGGACGGGCGGGACGTCGACATCCTGCTCACCCACGCGCCGCCGCGGCACTGCGGCGACCGCGAGGATCCGCCGCACCGCGGTTTCGACTGTCTCCATCGCACGATCGAGTTGCTGCGGCCGAAGTGGTTGCTGCACGGGCATATCCACCCGCACGGCGAACCCGTGCCGGACCGGGTGGTCGGCGGGACCACGGTACGCAACGTCGTCGGGCACCGGATCATGGAGTTCTCATGAAGGACACGGGTTTTCCCCGCGCGGACGCGGAACACGACTTCCTTCGCGCGCGACGGCGTCAGGTGCTGTCACGGCTGGCGACCTGGCTGCGCCGCGAGCCCGACGACGTCAACATCATGCTGCCGTTCCACGAGGTGGTGGACGCCCTCGGCTACCTCGGCGAGCGGAAGATCGGGGCGCGGGTGATCCGGCTGGATTCGATCGTCGGCAGCGTCGACCGCGGCCGCGACTTCGACCGCCGCTTCCGCCCGACGTCCGGCCGCGTCCGCGAACGCTGGGAACGGCTGGCGCTCGCCACCAGGCGTGGCGAGTCGATTCCGCCGATCGAGGTGTACCGCGTCGGCGAACTGCACTTCATCATCGACGGGCACCACCGCGTTTCGGTGGCGCACGCGATGCGACTGTCCACAATAGAGGCGATGGTCACCGAGGTGCGGACCAAACTGGACCCGAGCGGGATCCGGTACCGCGGCGACCTGATCGTGAAGGACTACCGGCGGCTGTTCCTGGAACGCGTCCCGCTGTCCGGGCACGCGCGGGCTTCGGTCGTGTTCACCGATCCGTGGGACTACGCGCGGCTCGGCGAGCACGTGGAGGCGTGGGGCTTCCGGCTGATGCAGGACGAAGGCGCGTACTCGGACCGCGCGACGCTCGCGCAGCGCTGGTTCGACGAGGAGTTCGTGCCGGTGGTGGCGATGCTGCGGCAGGCGGACCTGATCGGCGACCGGACCGACGCCGAGGCGTACCTGTGGGTGGCGTGCGAGCGGTACCGGCTGATCCGGACGCACCGGTGGGACGACGAGGTCTTCGAAGCGGTGCGGTCACAGTCCCGCTGACGTCGCCTCACCGTCGGCGCGTGAAGGCCCCCTTCCCTACCCTCAGCGTAAGGAAGGAGGCCTTCGCTACCTCACCGACCGGGCGCGGGAGCGTTCACCACAACCACGCCACGTGCAGGACGCCTTCCTCGCATGCCATGCGGCGAAAGTCCCCTTCAGCCTCGAAAGCTGAGATGAAAGGCCCCTTCATTGCAAATTTTGCAATGAAGGGGCCTTTCATTGCACTCCCCCTACATGTGCACGGCGACCGGAGCACCCTCCGAAGCGCCCTCCGGCGCCTTCGCCGGGGCACCGGACCGCAACAGCAGCCCGCAGATCACCGCACCGATGACGAAGATCCACCCGCCCCACACGAAAGCGGTCGTGTAACTGTGCACAGCCGCTTCAGCCGCGAGCTGCGGCGAAGCGACCTTCCCGACCAGGAACGACGTCGAGGCGTTCCCGGCCAGCGTGCTCAGCAGCGCGGTCCCGATCGAGCCGCCGACCTGCTGCGCGGTGTTGACCGCCGCCGACGCGACACCGGCGTCGCGGGTGTCGACGCCGAAGGTCGCGACGCTCATCGCGGGCGCCATGGCGAGGCCGATGCCGACGCCCATGATCATCAGCGGGAACAGCACCCCGCTGGCGTACGTGCTGGTGGTGTCGATGGCCGAGAGCCAGAAAAGTCCCGCGCCGGCGATCAGCATTCCCAGTGACACCAACGGTTTCGCGCCGAACTTCGGCAGCAGGATCGCGGTCGCCGACGTCGCGCTGATCATCAGGGTGGCGACCATCGGCAGGAACGCGACCCCGCTCTGCACCGGCGTGAACCCGAGGTTCAGCTGGATGTAGAAGGTGAGGAACAGGAAGATCGAGAACATCCCGATGGCGAGCAGGAACATCGCGAGATACGAGCCACCGCGGTCGCGGTCGAGCAGCACGCGCAGCGGCAGGAGCGGGTGTTCGGCACGTTGCTGGATCGCCACGAACGCGGCGAGCAGCACGACACCGCCGGCGAGGAAACCCCAGACCGTGATCGAGGACCACGAGTCACGCTCGGCGTTCGCGAAGCCGTAGACGAGCGCGAAAAGGCCGGCCGACGCGGTGATCGTGCCCGGGATGTCGAGCTTCGGGCGCGGGCCGTCGGTCTCGGAGTTCTTCAGCAGCACGGCCGAACCGGCGAACGCGATCACCGCGAAGACGATGTTGACGTACATCGACCAGCGCCAGTCGAGGTACTCGGTCAGCACGCCGCCGAGCAGCAGGCCGATCGCCGCGCCCCCGCCACCGATCGCGCCGAAGACACCGAAGGCCTTACCGCGTTCCTTCGGGTCGGTGAAGGTCGTGGTCAGCAGCGAGAGGGCCGCCGGGGCGAGAAGCGCGCCGAAGACACCCTGTGCGGCACGGGCGACGAGCAGCATTTCGATGCTGGTGGCGGCACCACCGATCGCCGACACGATGGCGAAACCGGCGAGCCCGACGAGGAACGCGCGTTTGCGGCCGAAGAGGTCCGCGAGCCGCCCGCCCAGCAGGAGCAGGCTGCCGAACGCGAGCGCGTAGGCGGTGACGACCCACTGGCGGGCGTCGTTCGAGAAGCCGAGGTCCTGCTGCGCCGACGGGAGCGCGATGTTCACGACGGTGGCGTCGAGCACCACCATCAGCTGGGCGAGACCGATCATCACCAGGATCAGCCATCTCCTGGCGTGGTGCGGGTTGGCGTGCTGCACGGCCGCGTCCCCCGGCAGCGTGGCGACAGCGGTGGATGAGTCAGACATACGGGCGGTTTCCTCACCGATAGTGACGAAGAAGCTATGTGGAGTAGATGTCTCCCCTTTCCGCGCCCAAGGTACACAAGAAGTGGAGAAGTGTCCTCTACTTCGTTTGTTAAGCTGGACGGATGGCTCGGGACCTCGCTCCCGCCGCACCGGCGCGGCCGCTGCGGCGCGACGCTGAACTCAATCGGCAGCGCATCATCGCGGCGGCACGCGATGTCTTCGGCGAACGCGGGCTCGAAGCGACGCTCGACGACGTCGCGCATCACGCCGGTGTCGGCGTCGGCACCGTCTATCGCCGTTTCCCGAGTAAGGAACACCTGGTCGAGGCCATGTTCGTCGACCAGTTCGAGACGATCCGCGAGTTCGCCGAAGAAGCGCTTCGTGCCGAAGATCCCTGGGAGGGCTTCGCGGGCTTTACGTGGCGCGCGGCCGAACTGCACGCCGGTGACCGCGGGTTACGTGAAGTCATGCTGTCGAACGTCTTCGGCCAGGAGCGCGTCGCCGAGGCGAAGTCCCGCATGGTGCCGTTGATCACACAGCTCGTCGAACGGGCTCAGGCGGCGGGTGCCCTCCGCGCCGATTTCGTGCCGACGGACATACCGCTCCTGCACCAGATGATCGGCTCGGTCATCGAGTTCACGCACGGTATCCAGCCGGACCTGTGGCGCCGGTGCCTCGCCATGCTGCTGGACGGTCTGCGCGCCGAACCCGGCCGCGCCACGCCGCTGCCGCATCCGCCACTGGACTTCGAGACGCTGGACGAGGCGATGTGCTCCTTCCGGCTGCCCAAGCTGCGCTAGCCCCCACGCAATTCGTCACCTACTTGCGACCGGCGAGCGTCCGCAGACGCCGCAAGTAGGTGACGAATTGCGTCAGGGGAGCTTCGGGAACACGGCGACGGCGACCTCACGGGCCGCCGCGCAGGTGGCGTCCTCCGGCGCCCCGTCGACGCCGACCACCGAGAGAGTCGCCTGTTCGACCCGCTCCGGGGTGCCCGGAATCGGCCGGTGCGTGGTCACCTGGCAGAACGCGCCCGACGTGGTGACCTGGACCTGCCGCCCGCCCAGCGCCTCCGTGGCGCCCGGCGTGGTGTCCGCCCCGACCGACAACGAGAAGCTGACCTTGCCGCGGATGCAGCTGTGCCCGGACAGCGCCGGGGCCGGTTTGGTCTCCGCGCCGGCTGCGGCGTCGAGTTCGTGCTGGTCGAGCGGCGCGCACGGGGCGACCCGGCCCCACGAGCGCTGGTCGAGGTTCAGCCGCCCGACCTGGCGCGCGCCGATCACCCCCGCCGCACTGCCGACCGTCGCGTCGGCGATCCGGCAGCGGGCCGTCTGGTCGGCCGGGGACGTGTTGTCGGACGTGACGGCGATGGACAGACGGATCCCGTCGGCGAAGGTCAGCAGCCGCGTGCAGGCGGTGTCCTCGTTGAACGTCGACTGCTGGACGCTGACGCCTTCCGGCAGCGGACCACCGTATTCGTACGGCTGATTGTTCGGATCCTGCCCGGAAGTGATCGGGCCGGTGGTCACGGTGTAGCGATTGGCGCCCTCGACGAATTCGAGGCGGCAGAACTCGAAAGAGCTCAAAGGCGGCTTGACCGCGTTTCCGCCGCCGATCACTTTCCGCTGGTCGACGAGGCTGCAGTAATCGAGCGACGAGTATTCCCCGAGCGCCTCGGAAGCGGTCAGGGCCTCCTCGCCCGCCGTGGTCGACGGCGCCACCGCCGGTCCCGGGGTGGAACAGGCCGCGGCGAGGAACAGGCCGCAGAGTACTGCGCTGAGTCTCTTCGAGGGCACCGGAGCAGTATCGTCAAAAGATCGCGGAACACCAGCCCCTACGGGCGAAGAACACAGGGTCCGCCACGTTTTCCCAGGTGAATGCCTCACCGCGATTTCACGCCCTTAAGGGTGCGTTTCGTTCCGCGGTGGGATGCGGTGCGGCCGTCACGAGACGAGAATGGGTTTCACACAACGTGACGACCGAGAGGGAAGAACCGTGACGAACCCCGTAGCCGCCCGCCTGACCCGACCGCGCCAGGGCCGCATGATCGGCGGCGTCTGCGCCGGTCTCGCCAAACGCTTCGGCACCACGCCGGGCAAGGTCCGCCTGCTCGCCGTGCTGTCCTGCCTGCTGCCCGGCCCGCAGTTCATCGTCTACCTCGTGCTGTGGCTCGCCCTGCCCGAGAGCGAGTACTGAGCCGGCCTCAGGCGTTCGGATCGAAGGGGATGCCCGCCGGTTTGGCCTTGCCGAGGTTGTACTCGAAGGAGCCGTCCTTGATCGCCAGGCTCGCGCTGCCGAAATCGGCGCGGACGAGGGTGTCGCGGATCCCGGGCGGGAATCGGTCCCAGCTGACGAGGTCCGGGTACTGCCAGGCGTTGTAGTGGTTCTCCGGCGGTTCGGTCGCGCTCGCGATGCGGAAGCAGTGGGTACTCGCGCCGTCCTTGTGATAGACGATCTTCGGATGGGTTCCCTCCCACGAGACCTTGGAGCGGTCGTAGGTGGAGTAGTTCCCGTGCGCGGACGTCGAGACGTACCGGGCCTGGCCCTCGTTGACCCAGACGACGACGTGTTCGATGTCGTGCCGGTGCCCGCAACAGTCGAGGATGGGGACGGCCTGGTCCTTCTCGAAGTAGAGGTCGTACAGGTGGGCGCACCAGCCGTTGTTGCACTTCGACCGCGCGTAGGAGTTGGTGTTGTCGAGGTCCGATCGGTCGCGGCACTGACCGTTGAGGGCCCCGGAGTTCTTGAGGCCGGTGGCCACCGCGCCGGTCGGCGAGATCGCGGGCGTCGGGTAGCAGCCGTCGGTGTCGTAGTCGAACGCGGGCTGCCAGGTGCTGTCGGCCTCCGTCGCGTTCGACGGCAGGGCCTGTGGGGGTTCGGCCCAGGCGACCGCCGGGGCGAGTGTGGTGATGAGGACCGCTCCGATGAGGCCCTGCAGGAGACGGCGTGGCAGCTTTTTCGTCAAGGCAGGCGCCCCTTCGCTCGGTCTCGGTGTTCCGCGCGCTGGGCTGAGGGTCCCGGATCGGCCGGTGATCGTAAACCGCCGAAGGTCGGAATCCGGATGTCCGAAGTGGACGAATTCTACGGATCGGTGACGTCGGCACGGGGCAGTTGATCGACGACCGCGCGGTACTCGTCGACGATCCGCCGGATGATGACGGCCGCGGGCAGGACGTCGGTCACCAGCCCCGCCGATTGACCCGCTTCGACCTTGCCGTTCGTCAGATCGCCGTCGAGCGCGGCGTCCCGCAGGGTCGAGGCCGCGAACACGCCGCGTCGTTGTTCGAGATCGGCGGCGCGGTCCTCGAGTTCGGTCATCCGGTCGGTGAAGTCGTTGGCCAGCGCCCTGATCAGGCCGAGTCCGCGGCCGACCGTGCGGGTCGAGCCGATGTCGGCCGCGACCACGGCGTCCTTGTACCCGGGATGCACGGTGGCTTCGGCGCTGGCGAGGAATCGCGTGCCGAATTGGACGGCGCCCGCGCCGAGGGCGAGCATCGCGGCGAGTCCGGCACCATCGGCGAGGCCTCCGGCCGCGACGATCGGGGTGCCCGGCACCGCGGTCGCGACCGCGCGAGTGAGGACCAACGTCGTGACGAGGCCCGGCGGTGGATGTCCCCCGGCCTCGGCGCCGACCACGACGAGCCCGTCGACGCCGGCGTCCACGGCCTTCCGCGCGTGCTCTGTACCGGCGACGACGTGCAGGCAGATCGTCCCGATGTCGTGGAAACGGTCGAGGTAGCGCCGCGGACCGCCCTGCGAGGCGATCAGCACCGGTGGGCGCCGCGCGAGCAGCAACTCGATCACCTCGTCGGCACCCGACCGGTACAGCGGCAGGTTCACCGCCCACGGCGAGTCGGTGCCGTCAGCCATCTCACCGAGGGTGCGGGCCAGGTCCGGCAGCCGCATCGGCCCGGCGGCGACGACACCGAGGCCGCCCGCGTTGCTCACCGCGAGCGGCAACGCCGAGGACGACGACGCCCAGGACATCCCTGCCTGCACGATCGGCAGCTCGATGCCCAGCAGTTCGGTGACGGCGGTCGGGATCCGGCTCATCAGGCAAGCCCCAACAGGGTGCGAGCGTGTGCCGCGAGCTGGTTCTTCCGCACCTTCGAACTCGCGGTCATGCCGATGCCTTCGAAGCCGTCGACGATCCGCAGATGGTGCGGCACCTTGAAGCCCGCCATGTGGACTTTCGCCCAGCGCAGGAGTTCCTCTTCGGTGACCGCGTCGGGCTCGCGGAGCACGACGAACGCGAACGGGACCTCGATCAGCCGTTCGTCGGGCACGCCGACCACGGCGGCCTGCCGGACCGCGGTGTGGCGATGCAGGACGTCCTCGATGTCGGCGGGAGCGACGTTTTCCCCGCCGACGCGGATGATGTCCTTCGTGCGCCCGGTGAAATGGAGCCTGCCGGTGTGATCGAGCAGGCCGACGTCCCCGGTGGACAGCCAGCCGTCGGCGTCGATCGCCGCGGCCGTCTGCTCGGGCGCGTCGAGATAGCCGCGCATGACGTTCCAGCCGCGGACGAGGATCGCGCCGGGGGTGCCGGGAGCGCAGTCCTGATCCCCGTCGAGCGCGCGGATTCGGACCTCCACCCCGGGTTCTACGGCCATCGCGCCGGACGCCCTGATCTCCTCCGCTTCCCACCAGCACGACTGCGCGACGTTCGGCGACGCCTCCGAAAGGCCATATCCCGCAACGCATTCGCGGGCACCGAGCTCGTCGATCACGCGCCGGATCACCGTCGGTGAGGCGGCGACCCAAGCGCCGCGCAGATGGAGTTCCCGTGCGGCGCGGTCGGGATGGTTGAGCAGGAGCATCGCGATGGTGTCGTTGCCGGAGAAGTGCGTGCAGCGTTCCTTTTCCAGCAGGCGCAACGCTTCCCCGGCCTCGAACTTGGCCATGGTCACCAGGGTGGCGGCGTGCTGGAGGCAGGCGAGCACCGACAAGGTGCTTCCGGCGACGTGGAAGAAGGGCCGGGCGCTGAGGAACCGGTCGGCGGCGCGGAAACCGAGCCGGGCGCCCGAAAAGTACGCGTTGGCGCACATGCCGCGGTGGGTCAGCAGGACCCCCTTCGGCCGGGACGTGGTGCCCGACGTGTACTGCACGAGCAGGACGTCGTCCGGTTCCGCGGTGGCCGGGACAGCACCGCCTGCCGCGGCGAGGAACGTCGCCCACGCCGTCACCCCGTCCGGCACGTCCGTGCCGAGTACCACCACGGAGGCAAGGTCGGGCAGCGTGGCGCAGCGCCCATCGGCGCCGAGGCCCAGTTCGCGCAGCATCGCGATGAAGTCGACGCGCAGCACGCGGTCCGCGACGAAGAGCGTGGAGACCTTCGCCTTGGCCAGCATGTACTGGACCTCGTCCGCGGTGCATCGGGTGTTGACCGGCACGGTGACGGCGCCGAGCGAGCCGATCGCGACGAACAGCGCGACCCAGTCGGGCCCGTTGCCGAGGCAGACGCCGACCCGGTCTCCTCGCCCGACACCGTGTGCCACCAGCGCGGCCCTGATCCGCACGACGTGCCCGGCGAGTTCGCCGTAGGTGATCCGCGCGTCGGCGGTGACGACGGCTTCGACATCCGGAGCGGTCATCGCGGCGCGCTCCAGCGCCTCGTGCGCGGTGAGCGGGCAAACGGTGCGCAGGTCCATCACTCTGTCTCCTCGGGCGTGGTGGAGCGGCCGCGGAAGCGGTCAAGACCGGCACGCCAGTCACCAGTGTCCAGATTCTGTTCGATCGCGGCCATTTCGATGCGGATGCCGCGGTCGAGGTCGGTTTCGCCGCCGAGATCCACCGCGCGTTTGGTCAGCGCGATGGCTCCCGGTGGCGCCTTGGCGATGCTCCGCGCCGTCTCGAGGCCGACCTCGGTCAGCTCCTCCGACGGGACCACCCGTACGACCAGCCCGAGCTCGCGGGCTTCCGCCGCGTCCAGCGGGCGGTTGGTGAACAGCAGTTCCTTGGCCCGCCGTGGTCCGATCGCGCGCGGGAGCCGTTGGGTGGCGCCGATCGTGCCCCAATGCGGCTCGGGGAAGCGAAACGTGGTGCCCTCGGCGGCGATGGCGAAGTCGGCGGCCAGGGTGATCTCGCCACCCGAACCGACGACGGCACCGTGCACCAGCGCGACCACCGGACGGCGGCAGGCCTCGATGGCGGCGTAGGCGGCGAACGAGGCCACGCGACGGCGGCGCACCCACGAGGCGTCCTTGCCGACACGCTCCTTGAGGTCGGCACCGGCGCAGAAGACCGGGCCCTCTCCGGACATCAGGACGACGCGGACCGACTCGTCGGCGTCGATCTCCTCGAAAGCCGCGCGTAGCTCAAGGCACAGGGGCAGGTCGACGGCGTTGCGCGCGGCCGCGCGGGCCAGCCGCAGCCGAGCGATCCCGTCGGCGATGTCGAGCCGGATCCGCTCGTCCATTCAGATCACCCCCGCGCCGCGCAGGGCGGCGATCTCGTCCGTGCCGAGGCCCGCCTCCGCGAGCACGGCGTCGGTGTCGGCGCCCAGCATCGGCGGACTGGCCGTGTCCGGTGGCCGCGCGCCCGTCTCCCGCAACGGGGTGCGGAGCGCGGGGAACGTGCCTTCGGTGGGATGGGAGAAGGCACCAACGACGCCACGCGCTCGCGCATGCGGATCGGCCAGTGCCTCGCGTACGCCGCGCACCTCACCGACGGGCACGTCGGCCGCCCGCAGCTCTTCGACCAGCTTGTCGCTGTCACGGCAAGCGATCGCGGTGCGCAACGCGGTCATCACCCGGTCCCGTTGCGCGACTCGTCCCGCGTTGTCCCGGAGCGTGTGGTCGGAGCCGAGTTCGTCGAGGCGGAGCACCCGGCACAGGTCACGCCAGTGCTGGTCGCTGCAGCTGATGTGCACCCAGCGGCCGTCCGCGGCCTGGAACGCGGCGGACGGGACGCGACCGGGGTGCTGGCTGCCGGTCGGCGCGGGGTCCTCGTCGAGGGCGAACAGCCGGGCGGCGTTCAAGGCGTGCAGGCTGAGCTGCACGTCCATCATCGACACGTCCAGGTGACGGCCGCGTCCGGTGACGCCGCGTCCCGCCAGCCCGGTGAGCGCGGCGATGACCACCCAGAGTCCCGAAGTCAGATCCGCCACCGGGATCCCGGTCTTGACCGGCGGACCGTCCGGTTCACCGGTCATCGCCATGATTCCGGACAGGGCCTGGAAAACGGTGTCGTAACCCTTGCGGGCGCTGTCCGGACCGGTCTGCCCGAACCCGGTGGCGGACACGTACACCAGACCGGGATTGTCCGCCGCCAGCTCCGCGTACCCGAGGCCGAGTCCGTCCATGGTGCCGGGCAGGAAGTTCTCCACCACGACGTCCGCGCGGGCCGCGAGGCGGCGGGCGACGTCGCGCCCGCGGGGATCCTTCAGATTGAGGGTCACCGAACGCTTGCCCCGGTTGACGGCGAAGAAGTAGGCGCTTTCCCCGGCAGGGAGCCGGGGTTCGAAGCCGCGGGTCTCGTCGCCGGAGCCCGGCCGTTCGACCTTGATCACCGTCGCGCCCAGTTCGCCGAGGATCTGCGTGGCCATCGGGGCGGCCAGCACGCGGGAGAAGTCGAGCACGGTGATGCCCTCGAGTGGCGGTGTCACCGGCGGAACCCCCGCATCAGCGCGTTGACGTCCTGTCCGGCGCGCATCGCGGCGTCGGTCGGCAGATCGCCGACCCGGTAGAACAGGTCCTTGGCCGCGCTCAGGGCCCGTGGCTCGACGGCCGCCCATGTCCCGGCGATCTCCAGTGCCGCGGTGAGGACGTCCTCGGGAGCGACCACCCGGTTGACCAGGCCGTGTTCGAAGGCCTCGGCAGCGGTGAGCAGCCTGCCGGTGCTGATCAGCTCGAACGCGAGCTTGCGGCCCAGATGCCTGACCAGGCCGGTCATCACCAGGGCCGGGACGAGAGAGTGCCGCAATTCCGGGTAGCCGAAGCGCAGATCGTCGCCCGCGACGACCATGTCGGCGCCGATCGCGAGGCCTGCCCCGCCGCCGACGGCCGCGCCGCGGACCGCGGTGACGACCGGGGTGCCCATCCGCTGCATCCGGGTCTGGAGTCCGGCGGTCAGCGCCGCCCGTTCGAGCACAGCGCCGGGCTGGTCGGGGGTGAGGGCGGAGAACTCGGAAAGGTCCGCGCCGGCACAGAATCCGCGCCCGTTGCCGGTCAGGACGACGGCGCGGACACCGGGATCGCGGTCGGCGTCGTCGAGGGCGTCCCGCAGCGCCAGGGTGAGGGCGGTGTCGAGCGCGTTGAGCTTCTCCGGCCGGTCGAGCGTGAGGATCCGGACCCGGTCGCGGTCTTCGGTGAGCAGGGTGACGGTCATCGGCGGCTTTCTCCTTGTGTGCGGGCGAAACCGGCTCGCGCGACCATGCTGTACAGCGGACGGCCGAGGGCTTCCTCGCAGGCGGCGGACGACTCGGCGAGTGCGTCGAGGTCCAGTCCGGTTCGGACACCCATCGCGTGGAAGAGGTCGACGAGGTCCTCGGTGCAGACGTTCCCGGTCAGCCCGGCGCCGTAGCCGATCGACGACGGGTGGCCGCCGACACCGCCCATCGCGCTGTCGAAGTGGCGGCAGCCCGCGTCCAACGCGGCGACCGCGTTGGCGATACCCGCGCCCCGCGAGTTGTGGAAGTGCGCGATCAGCGGCAGCGCGGGATGGGCCCGGCCGAGCCGTTCGAACAGTGCGGTCACGCTCTTCGGCGTCGCCACGCCGGTGGTGTCGCCCAGGGTCACCGCGTCGGCGCCGAGGTCGGCGAACCGGGCGACGTCCTCGGCGACCCGCCCCGGGTCCACGGCGCCCTCGAACGGGCAGCCGAACGCGACCGACACCACGCCGATCAGGCGGAAACGCTTGTCCGCCAGGCGAACCATCTCCGTGACCCGCTCCCACTGCGCGTCGCGGGTGGTGCGCAGATTCCGCTCGGTGTGGCTCTCGCTGGCGGAGACCAGCAGGCTCAGTTCTTCCGCCCCCGCACCACGTTCGAGGTCGTCCAGCGCGCGCAGCACGGCGCGGGGATTGGGGCACGTCGCCTTGAAGGCGACGCTCGGCCGCCGGTCGAGCGAGGCGAGGACGTCGCTCGCGTCCGAGAACGCCGGGACCCGCTCCGGATGGCTGTAACTCGTCGCCTCGATTCGCGTGAATCCCGCGCGGACGAAACCTTCCAGCAGGGCGACCTTCGTCGCCGTCGGGACGAACTCCGGCTCGTGTTGCAGACCGTCCCTGGCGAAGCACTCACAAACAGTGACCTCGTCGGTCATCGAGTCACCTCCTCTGGTGACTCCACAACTACTCGCCGACAGTTGATAATGTCAACACTTAGGGTTTCTCGTCACGCTCGCGCTCCTCCTGCTCGACGGCGAGCGCGGCGTCGGCGAGTTTGTCGAGGGCGCGCTCGAGAACTTCGGTCTCCTCCGAGGTCAGGATGCCGAGGAAGGCCGCGTCGCGTTCGTTCGCGGCGACGATGAGGCCCCGGTAAACGGCGAGACCGTCCTCGGTCAACGCCAGCCGTGAAGTGCGGCGCGAGGCCGCCGTCCGGCTCACGAATCCGCGCTCGACCAGCTTGGCGACCACCCGGCTCATCTGGGCTTTGTCCAGCCCCGCCCGACGAGCCAGCCGATTCAAGGTGAGCGTCGGGTCGGCCGCGATGAGGGCGATCGCCCGCCATTCGCCGAGACTCACGTCGAACTCCCGGCGATAGCGCAGCGCCGCCGAACGCGACAGCGCGGCCGACGTGCGGGAGAGTCGGTAGGAGAGCAGCCGGGAGATCGGGACGAGCTCGTGTCCATCCGGACGTTCGGTCATGCCGGGCATCCTACCGATCATCATTCGACTGTTGACAGTATCAACACTGGAGCGCATGCTACGCGTCGTCGCCGCACCCCGCGGCGGCACACGCACCTCGACAAGGGAGTCGAACACCGTGGCCGATTCCAGTCCCTCCACCGACCAGCCGGCCGTGCCGGACACCGCGTCGGTCGACCGCCCCGCCACTTACCGCGCGATCGCGCTGCGGATCATGCCCTTGCTCGTGATCTGCTACATCGTCAGCTTCATCGACCGGACGAACATCGGAATCGCGCAGGAGGGCCTCAAACGCGATCTCGGCTTCGGCCCCGCGGTCTACGGCCTCGGCGTGACGGTGTTCTTCATCGGGTTCATCCTCTTCGAGGTGCCGAGCAACGCGTTGATGGCACGCATCGGAGCCCGCAAGTCACTCGTGCGCATCATGGCGTCCTGGGGTGCCGTGACCGTGGCGACGATGTTCATCCAGGACGAGTTCACCTTCTACGTGGCGAGGTTCCTGCTCGGCGTCACCGAAGCGGGCTTCTTCCCCGGGGCACTCTTCTACCTGTCCCGCTGGTTCCCGTCCGCCCGCCGGACCCGCATGACCGCGATCTTCTTCATCGGGGTGCCGGTTTCCGGGATCGTCGGTTCGGTGATCTCCGGCGGGATCATGCATTCGCTCGGCGGCGTCGCCGGCTTGGCGGACTGGCAATGGCTGTTCCTCATCGAGGGAATCCCGCCGATCCTGCTCGCCCTCGTCGTGTTGTTCTGGCTCGCCGACGAGCCAGAGCAGGTTCGCTGGCTCACTCCCGCGCAGAAGGCCGCGGTCCGCGCCGATCTCGACGCCGATCAGCGGCTCAAGGGCGGCAAGGGCGGCACGCAGACCCACGCCGGGCTTCGCGTGGCGCTGAAGGACCCCAAGGTGTGGATCCTCGGGCTGTGCGCTTGCGGCGCGTACACCCTGGCCAACGCCGTTTCGTTCTGGGCGCCGAGGATCATCGCCGACGCCGGGGTGGGCAACGTGCTGAACCTCGGCCTCTTCTCCGCCGTGCCACCGCTGGTCGGCATCGGCGCGATGTTGCTCGTCGGACGGCATTCCGACCGCACCCTCGAACGGCGCTGGCACGCCGCGACGGCGTGGATCATCGCGGCCCTCACGATGTTCGCGATCTCCTTCTCCCACGGCAACGTGGTGGCGGTCGTGATCCTGCTCGCCGTCCTGGCGGCGGCACACTATTCGGGCTTGACGGTGTTCTACTCGATCCCGTCGATCTACCTGTCGGACCGCGCGGCCGCGACCGGCATCGCCGTCGTCACCTCGATGGGCTCCTTCGCCGCCGCCGCGTCACCGTCGCTGCTCGGCTTCATCCAGTCCTCCACCGGCAGTCTTTCCCTCGGGCTGCAGATCAGCGGCGGGATAGTGCTGCTCGCGGTGGTCGTCCTCCTGGTCGGCGTGCGAGCGAGCGACCTGAAGGAGAAGCGCTAGGTACAGGTGGTCGTGAGTGGCGATTCGGGTTAGAACCCGAATCGCCACTCACGACCCACCCGGCCCACCGTGTACCGGCGCCTACTCGGTGTAGGTCAGGTTCTTGCCGCTGGCCCCGTCGAACAGCTTGATCTTGTCCGCGTCGAACCACAGTTCCACGTTCTGGTTCTCCGCCGCCGAGGACGCCGCCGAGAGGCGGGCCACGATCTGCGACTCGGCACCGGGAACGTCCGAGGATCCGCTGTCGGCGGCGAGATCCGCGAGGTCGGACGACGACGCGGCCTCACCTTCGACCGTGAAGTGCGCGAACTTCTCCGAACCCATCGACTCGAGGACGTCGACGTGGGCGGTGAACATCGCACCCTGACGGGCGGCGGCGTCCACCAGCGCGGCGTCCTCGAAGTGCTCCGGCCGGATGCCGACGATGACCTCTCGCGGCGCGTCCGCGGCCTCGACCAGCTGCCGCACCCGGTCGGTGAGCGGGATGTCGCCCAGCGCGCTGCGGGCGGTCCCGTTCTCCAGCGTCGCGGGCACGAAGTTCATCGACGGGCTGCCGATGAACCCGGCCACGAACAGGTTCGCCGGGTTGTCGTAGAGGAACTGCGGCGACCCGATCTGCTGCACGTAGCCCGCCCGCAGCACGACGACCCGGTCGCCGAGGGTCATGGCCTCGGTCTGGTCGTGTGTGACGTAGAGCGTCGTCGTGCCCAGCTGTTTCTGGATCTTCGACACCGAGGTCCGCATCTGGCCGCGGAGCTTCGCGTCCAGGTTGGACAGTGGTTCGTCCATCAGGAACGCCTTGGGGTTACGGACGATCGCCCGCCCCATCGCGACGCGCTGCCGCTGCCCGCCGGACAGGTTCGCCGGCTTGCGGTCCAGATGTCCGGTCAGGTCGAGGATCTGCGCGGCTTCTTCGACCTTCGCACGCACGATCTTGTCGTCGACCTTGGCCAGCCGCAACGGGAACGCCATGTTCTCCCGCACGCTCATGTGCGGGTACAGCGCGTAGGACTGGAACACCATCGCGATGTCGCGGTCCTTCGGCGCCTTCTCGTTGACGCGCCGGCCGTCGATCCGCAGTTCGCCGGAGGAGATGTCCTCCAGGCCCGCGACCATGTTCAAGGTCGTGGACTTCCCGCAGCCGGACGGACCCACCAGGATGATGAACTCACCGTCGGCGATCGTGATGTCCACTTCGGACACCGCGAGGGCGCCGTCGGGGTACTTCTTGGACACTTTTTCGAGAACGATTTCAGCCATGGGTCAGCCCTTCACCGCACCGGACGTCAGCCCCGCCACGATGCGACGCTGGAAGAACAACACGAACAGGATGATCGGGACGGTGATCACCACGGCGGCCGCGGAGATCGTCCCGGTCGGGTCTTCGAACTGCGAGGACCCGGTGAAGAACGACAGCGCCGCCGGGACCGTGCGCGAGGCCTCGGTCGAGGTCAGCGAGATCGCGAACAGGAAGTCGTTCCAGCAGAAGATGAACACCAGGATCGCGGTGGTGAACACCCCCGGTGCCGCCAGTGGCGCGATCACCTTCCGGAACGCCTGCGCCGGGGTCGCGCCGTCCATCTTCGCCGCCTTTTCCAGCTCCCACGGGATTTCCCGGAAGAACGCGGAAAGCGTGTAGATCGACAGCGGCAGCGCGAACGTGATGTACGGCAGGATCAGCCCCGGCCAGGTGTCGAACAGCCCCAGCTCACGTTCGATGTTGAACAGCGGCGTCACCAGCGACACCTGCGGGAACATCGCGATCAGCAGCGACATCCCGACCAGCACCTGCTTGCCCGGGAAGTCCAGCCGCGCGATCGCGTACGCCGCCATCGTGCCGAGGACGACCGCGATCACCGTCGCGATGATCGCGATCCCGATCGAGTTCACCAGTGCCCTGATGAACTCCGTGGTCTCGAAGATGTCCGCGTAGTTCTGCCACGTCCATTCCGACGGGATGAAGTTCCCGTCGTCCAGGGTCTCCTTGGTCTTGAACGAAAGCGAGACCACCCAGAGCACCGGGAACAGCGCGAACACCAGGACGAGGATGTCGACGAGGCCCCATTTGAACTTGCGGCCGGGAGTGACCGCTCCACCGATCGCCATCAGCGCTTACCCCCATTGTCACTGCCGGGTGCGGCCGTGCCGAACACCTTGATGAAGATGAACGCGATGATCGCCACCGTGATGAAGATCAGCACCGCCATCGTCGACCCGATCCCGAGGTTCAACCCCTTGACCAGGTTGTTGTAGGTCTGCATCGACACCGAAGACGTATCTTGCGCGCCGTTGGTGAGCACGAAGATGTTGTCGAAGATGCGGAACGCGTCCAGGGTGCGGAACAACAACGCCACCAGGATCGCCGGTTTCATCACCGGCAGCATCACCTTGGTGAACCGCTGCCACGCGGTCGCACCGTCCATCGCCGCCGCCTTCAGCAGGTCGTCCGGCACCAGCGCCAGCCCAGCCATCAGCAGCAGCGCCATGAACGGCGTCGTCTTCCACACCTCGGCCAGCACGATGATCGCCAGCGAAGGCCAGTATTCGGTCAGCGGCGCGCTGTCCGGGAAGAACAGGTTGGCCAGATAACCAGTGTCCGGCGTCCAGGCGTAGTACCAGGAGAACGCCGCGACCACCGTCACGATGCCGTACGGGATCAGGGCGACCGTCCGCACGAGGCCCCGTCCGACGAGGGTCCGGTGCATGATCAGCGCCAGGCCCATGCCGAGGACGAACTCGATCACCACCGAAACGATGGTCAAGCCCATCGTCGTCCCGAACGCCGTCCACCAGTAGCCGTTGGACAGCACCGAAATGTAGTTGTCGAGGCCGACGAACTCCTGCTGCGCCGGGAACCTGAGGTCGTAGCGCTGCAGCGAAAGCCAGATCGAGTAGATGATCGGATAGCCGGTGACGGCGATCATCACGAACGCCGCCGGGGCACACAGCCAGAGCCCGAGTCTGCGCTCGGCCTTCTTTCCCTCACTGAGCGCGGGTTTCTTCTTCTTGCCCGGTTTGCTCGCGGTCGCCGAACCGGCGGCTTCCTGCACGGTCACGGGATCACTCCCTTCGACTCGAGCGCGTCGGCGAGCTCTTCTTTCAGTTTCTCCGCCGTCTTCCGCGGATCGATTTCAGAAGGCGGGGAAAGCACCTTCGACAACACGGTCGAGGCGTTCTGGTACGCCGGGGTCAGCGGGCGCACCGCCGCGTCCTTGAGCGCGTCCAGGATCGTTTCCCGCATCGGGTACTTCGTGTCCATGCTCGGGTTGTCGTCGCTGACGCCTGCTGTGGCGTCGAGCGGGACCGTGTCGGTGTAGAGCGACTCGATCGTCGGCGGGACACCGTCCTTGAGCGCGGAGAACTTCTGGTTCTTCTCGTTGCGCAGGCACAGCGCGACTTCGTAGGCCTCGGCCTTGTGCTTCGAAGTCGAGCTGACCGCCAGGTTGTAGCCACCGATCGTGGTCTTGGCGGGCTTGTCCGCTTCGAACCGCGGATAGGTCGCCCATTTGAAATGCTTCAGCTCGTCCTTCTTCTCCTTGGCGTAGGAGGCGTAGACGAACGGCCAGTTCAGTTCGAAGGCGGCGTTTCCGCGCTGGAACGCCTGGCGGACCTCGTCCTCCTTCGAGTTGGTCAGCGACGGGTCGGTGATCCCGGCCGTGGTGACCTTCTTGAGCATCTCCAGCGCCTTGACCGCGCCCTCGTCCATCACGACCGATTTTCCGTCGTCGGAAAGGATCTTGCCGCCCGCCGATTCGACGAGCGTGTTGTAGATGACGACGAGGCCTTCGTACTGCGCGCCGGTGAACACGACGTTCGCCGGCTTGCCCTGCGCCTTGAGCGCCTGCGCCTGCTGGATCATCTCGTCCCAGGTCTTCGGCGGCGTCGGGGTCAGCCGGTCGTCGTACCAGAGCAGCTGGACGTTGGTGTTCTTGGTCGCCGCGTAGAGCTTTCCGTTCCACGTGGCGGTTTCGAGCGGTCCCGGCAGGACACCCGCGGTCGCCTCCGCCTTGGCCTCACCCGTCCATTCGTCGACCCAGCCCGCCTCGGCGAACTCGGAGACCCAGGTGACGTCCAACCCCAGTACGTCGAGAGAATCGTCCCCGGCGGCCAGGCGCCGGACCATCTGTTCCCGCTGGCCGTCGGCCGGTCGCGGAAGTTTGTTGTAGACGACCTCGTAGCGTCCGCCAGAGGCCTTGGTGCAATCGTCCACAACGGACTGGAAGTTGTCTTCCGGCGCGTAGTAGACGTTGATCTTGAGTCCGGCATCCGAACCACAGCCCGCC
Organism: Amycolatopsis sp. WAC 01375; assembly: GCF_003947325.1. Taxonomy (NCBI): domain Bacteria; kingdom Bacillati; phylum Actinomycetota; class Actinomycetes; order Pseudonocardiales; family Pseudonocardiaceae; genus Amycolatopsis; species Amycolatopsis sp. WAC 01375. The sequence goes on along the minus strand of NZ_QHHW01000011.1, from coordinate 62,116 downwards.
AGTAAACCGGCCGTCAGCGCTGTCGCGCCGAGTAACGAGCCGGCGCGGCCTGGTGAGCGGCCCCTCCGGCTCGCGCTCATCCTCTTCCCCATGAGGCCTCCTCACCCGCGCACGCTCGGGAAGCGGCGGCACTAGGACGCGTTGAAGAAGCCCGCGCGCCAGCACCCCGACGTGCTAGTGCTCGGGCGGACACGCTGGAGTACGCGACCGCCCGACTGGTGTTGTGCAACCTATTCCGGGCGATCACCGCCCGCAAGCAGTATCGGTAACGATTCAGCGGACCGCACGACGAACAGGTGAACGAGTACCGCCGAATGTCATCGCACGGGGCGGCCGCCCAACGCCAGCTGGGCGAGGAGCTCACGCCCCTGTTCGGCCGAACGCGGCTGGCAGAGCACGTCGTAGCGGCCGGCGACCAGTTGGCTCGCGGAGGAGAAGTCGCGGCGGGACATGCTGTAGCTGATCGCCGCGAAGACCGTCCACGCCAGGATGCCGAGCAAGAGCCCGCCGATCATGGGCTGCCAGGCGAAACCCTGGTTGTTGAACATGCCGAGCAGTAGCCCGATGATCAGGCCGAACCACGCGCCCGACACCGCGCCGGTGCCCAGCACGCGGCCCCAGCTCAGCCGGCCGACGACGCGTTCGACGAGCATCAGGTCGACGCCGACGATGGTCACGTCGGCGACCCCGAACTCCTTCTCCGCGAGGAAACCGACGGCTTGCTGGGCTTCGCCGTACGTCGCGTAGGAACCGATCGGCCAGCCTGAAGGCGGTGTCGGCAGCCTGGGCAGCCCACCCGCGGCCCTGCCGCTTCCGCCAAAGGGAGCACTCACGTAATCACCTCTCGCCCGTCCTGGTCCATCTTCTCAAGGACGGGCGAAAGGCGCGAACGTTCAGGAGCGGGACTTGTACTCGCGGAGCAGGCCGCGGCTGATGATGGTCTTCTGGATTTCGCTGGTGCCTTCGCCGATGAGCAGGAACGGCGCTTCACGCATGAGGCGCTCGATCTCGTATTCCTTGGAGTAGCCGTAGCCGCCGTGGATGCGGAACGAGTCCTGGGTGACCTCGGCGCAGTATTCGCTGGCGATGAGCTTGGCCATGCCCGCTTCGACGTCGTTGCGTTCGCCGGAGTCCTTGAGGCGGGCGGCGTTGACCATCATCAGGTGCGCGGCCTCGACCTTGGTGGCCATCTCGGCGAGTTTGAATGCGATCGCCTGGTGCTCGGCGATCGCCTTGCCGAAGGTCTTGCGCTGCTGTGCGTACTCGACGGCGAGTTCGAACGCGCGGATCGCGATGCCGCAGGCGCGGGCGGCGACGTTCACGCGGCCGACCTCGACACCGTCCATCATGTACGCGAAGCCCTTGCCCGGCGCTTCGCCGAGGACCTTGTCCGCACCGATCTTGTAGCCGTCGAACACGGCTTCGGTGGTGTCGACGCCCTTGTAGCCCATTTTGTCGATCTTGCCGGGGATGGTGAGGCCGGGAGCGACCTCGCCGAAGCCCTCGGGCTTCTCGACCAGGAACGTGGTGAGGTTCTGGTGGGCCTTCTCGGCGCCTTCGTCGGTCTTGACGAGCAGCGCGATCAGGTTGGAGCTTCCGCCGTTGGTCAGCCACATCTTCGAACCGTCGATGACGTAACCGTCGTCGGTCTTGCGGGCGCGGGTCTTGATCGCGGCGACGTCGGAGCCGAGATCCGGCTCGGACATCGAGAACGAGCCGCGGACCTCACCGGTCGCCATGCGCGGCAGGAAGTGCTGCTTCTGCTCCGGCGTCCCGTGTTGCTTGATCATGTGCGCCACGATGAAGTGCGTGTTGATGACACCGGAGACGCTCATCCAGCCGCGCGCGATCTCCTCGACCACGAGCGCGTAGGTCAGCAGCGATTCGCCGAGGCCGCCGTACTCCTCCGGGATGGTGAGCCCGAACAGGCCCATCTCCTTCATCCCCTCGACGATGTCGGCGGGATAGGTGTCGGAATGCTCGAGCTCCTGCGCGCGCGGGATGACCTCCTTGTCCACGAACTGGCGGACCGTGGCCAGGATCTCGGACTGCACGTCGGTCAAGCCGGCGGTCTGGGCGAGGCGAGCCATCGCTGCTCCTAAATTCGCGCGCACCGGGCTCCCGGCGCTGGGTTACCGGTGAGTATGACGCCTGAGCGGAGACCTCGCTATGAGCGCAGTCACGCGTACGCCATCCGTGACCATGGCGTAGGCGTGACAAGCCGATCACAGTCCGAGGGGGACGAACATGGCTCAGCAGCCCTTTGGCGGATTCCCGCCGCAACAGCAGTACGTCTTCCCGAATCAGCCACCGGCGCGGAGCAAGGACTCCGGCCTGGCGATGGCCGCGCTGATCTTTTCACTCTTCGGGCTGATCGGACTGGTGTCCGTGATCCCCGGGATCGTCATGGGCCACGTCGCCTTCGCGAAGTCCCGGCGCGGCGAAGCGGGCGGCAAGGGCATGGCGCTCGCCGCGTTCGTCGTCGGCTACCTGATCATCATCCTGTACGCGATCGCGATCCCGGTCGCGCTGAACATCGCCGCGAAACACGGCGCTTTCCGTTAGCGATACGGTCCTCGACCTACGAGGGGACCGACATGACGAATCCGCACGACCCGTACGAGCAGCAGCCCTACGGTCTCCAGCCGTACCAGCCGCCGCCTCAGCAGTACTACGCCCAGCCCTACGCCTACGTTCGGCCGCCGGATCAGGGCATGGCGGTGGCGTCGCTGGTGTGCTCGCTGATCGGGCTGGTCATGTGCTTCCCCGCGATCCTGGGGATCATCTTCGGGCACATCGCGCTCTCGAAGGCCAAACGCGGCGAAGCGGGCGGCCAGGGCATGGCGCAGGCCGGGATGGTCGTCGGGTACGTCGTCACCGGGCTGTGGCTGATCCCCGTCATCCTGTGGTTCGTGTTCGCGGTGCTCGCGCTCGGAGCCGCGAGCGTGTCGTGACCCGTCCCCGGATACGGTGGTGTCCCGCACGAACCAGGGGGCCAACCGGATGAGCAGTTCCGACTCTCAGGACACACCGTCGACGTCGTCCTACACCGACTCGAACACCTTCTCGGACCCGACTGCGGCTTCTTCTGACGCTGCGGCAAGCCCGGTGGAACCGCAGCAGTTCCAGCCGCCGGCGCCCTTCACGCCGCCCCCGCCGTTCGAGCCGCCCGCTCCGTTCGAGCCCCCTTCGGCTGCTGCCCCGGACCCTGTTCCCGCTCCCGAGCCGCCTTCCGTTCCGGTTCCGGCCGAGACGTACGGGCAGGCCATCGACCCGTTGACCGCCGAGCCCGTTCCGCCGCCGTTCGCGGCTCCGGGCCCGCCGATTCCCCCGGTGTACGCGCCCGCGCCGCTGCCGGTCGCGTATCCGTCGCCGCAGCCGTACAACCCGTACGCGATGGCGGCGCCCCCGCGATCGCAGGACAACGGGATGGCGATCGCCGGACTGGTGTGCTCGATCATCGGCCTCTGCTCGTGCGTGACCGTGATCGTCGGCCTGATCCTGGGCCACATCGGGCTGGCGAAGGCGAACCGCGGCGAAGCGGGCGGACGCGGCATGGCGCTCGCGGCGGTGATCATCGCTTACATCGTCCTCGCGCTCTGGGTCGGTTTCGGCGGGACCTTCATCATCCTCGGCATGCGGGGCGAGCTGGATTAGCGACGGAAGCCGGTAGCAAGAACCACGGAATACCACACTGATCCTCGCGAAAATGCTCGCGGAGGCACCGATCCAGAGCGTTACGAAGCAGCACCTCGAGATAGGGAGCCATCCGGGTTCGGACAGCAGGTTCCAGACCGTGGTCTCTTCGGTCTCGACGGACGGCACCTGGATGCCACCGTCAGTGACGAACGCCCCCGTGTGCCTCTGATGCAAGCGCCTGGGGCTTCTCCATGCCCTTAGGGGCGCTGCTCCACATCGCCCGGCTCCCGGGGCGCTGGGGGCGCCACCTGACCGTTGTCCTGCGAAACCGGCGGCGCCTCCCGCTTCGGCGTATTCGCGTCGAGGAAGCGCAGCAGCTCCACCGGGAACGGCAGGACCAACGTCGAGTTCTTCTCCGCCGACACCTGCACGACGGTCTCCAGCAGCCGCAGCTGCAACGCCGCCGGGGTGTCGGCCATGGTCGCGGCCGCCTGCGAAAGCTTGTACGACGCCTGGAGTTCCCCGTCGGCCGAGATGACCCGCGCGCGCCGTTCCCGTTCGGCTTCGGCCTGGCGTGACATCGAGCGTTTCATCGACTCCGGCAGCGCGACGTCCTTGATCTCGACCCGGTCGATGTGGATGCCCCAGTCCAGCGCCGGACTGTCGATCATCAGCTCCAGGCCCTCGTTGAGCCGTTCGCGGTTGGACAGCAGGTCGTCCAGGTCGCTCTTGCCGATGATGGACCGCAGCGAGGTCTGCGCGACCTGGCCGACGGCCGAGCGGTAGTCCTGCACGTTGACCGCGGCCAGCACCGGGTCGATCACCTTGAAGTACACGACCGCGTCCACCCGCACGGTGACGTTGTCGCGGGTGATTCCGTCCTGCGCGGGGACCGGCATCGTGACGATCTGCATGTTGACCTTCTGCAGTCTGTCCGCGAACGGCACCAGCAGCGCGAGCCCGGGCTGCCGGATGTTCGCGCGCACCCGCCCGAACCGGAACACGAGGCCGCGTTCGTACTGTTTCACCACACGAAGGCTGGCCGCGAGCCAAGCACCGCCCGCGACGGCGACCGCACTGAGAATCTCCACCACCATGGCTGCTCCCGGGGTTGTTCTCACTGTTCACGGTACGCCCGGCGGGTCACGGAGGAAACACGGTGGACGCACCTGCCAAGGTGGGTTCGTGACCGGTTTCAAGATCCCGCCCAAGTTCCTCGACCGCGCCGCCGGACTCGGCCCCGGAGCCGCCGAATGGCTCGATTCGCTGCCGTTCCTCGCCGAGGAGTACACCGCCAAGTGGCAGCTCGACTACGACGGCGAGGCCATGCACGGGTTCGTCGGCGTCGCGCAGCCTGTGCGCCGCGCGGACGGCTCCCCCGCGATCCTCAAACTCGGCTGGCCGCACGAGGAATCCGACGACGAACCGCTCGCACTGTCCACTTGGGCCGGTCAGGGCGCGGTCCTGATGTACGACAACGTGCTCGAGGACGGCGTGCTGCTCCTGGAGCGGCTCGACGCCACCCGGTCGCTGGAAACGGAGCCGATCCGGCAGGCCGTCGAGACGGTCGGCGCGATCGCGCGACGGCTGGCCGTCCCCGCTCCCGAGACGCTGCGGCGCTCCCTTCGCGAGGAAGCCGCGGAGCTCGTCACCGAACTCCCGGAGTCCTGGAGCGAACTGGGCGAACCGTTCGACCGGAAGTACCTCGACGCGGCCGTGGAAATCTGCGTGAACCTCGGACCGGAAGCCGGTGAGCTGATGGTGAACGAGGACCTGCACTTCGAGAACGTCCTCGCCGGGGAACGCGAACCGTGGCTGGTGATCGACCCGAAGCCGGTTTCGGGGGATCTCGAGTTCGGCGCGATCTCGATCCTCTGGAACCGGGCGAACGAGTCCACAATGGACGAAAAGATCGCGTGGTTCGCCGCGGCGGCCGAGGTGGACGCCGAACGCACGCGCGCGTGGACGCTCGTCCGCGCGGTGCAGAACTGGATCTGGCTCCACGAAGACCTCGCCGAGGGCGAGTCGCCCGAAACCCTCGCCGAAGACCCGGCCTACGCCGCCGTTCCCGGAATCGCCGCCTGGGCATTGCGGTGATCACACGAATCGTCTCCCGCCCCGGGAGCCGATAACCTTCGGGCATGGCAGCCGTGAACAGGGTATTCGCAGCTCAGCTGGCCGGTTTGCCGGTTTTCGGACCCGATGGCGAATCGATCGGCAAGGTGCGGGACGTGGTGGCGGGCCTGCGCCTCGATCAGCAGCCGCCGCGGATCCTGGGCATCGTGGTCGAACTGACGACCAGGCGCCGGGTGTTCGTGCCGATGTTGCGCGTGACCTCGATCGAGCCAAGCGCGGTCACGCTCGCCACCGGATCGGTGAACATGCGGCGATTCCATCAGCGGCCCAACGAGGTGCTGGTGGTCGGGCAGCTGTTCGACGCGTACGCGACGCTCGCGGGCTCGCAAACCCGCGTCACCGTCGTCGACGCCGGCATGGAGCCGACGCGAACGCGCGACTGGGTGCTCGCGAAACTCGCGATCCGCGAACGGTCGAGCAGACTCGGCCTCGGCAGGCGGCGCGCGCCGATGCAGGTCCTGCCGTGGTCGGAGGTGTCCGGGCTGGGGCTCACCGACCTGACCGGCCAGACCCAGGGCGCCGCTCAACTGTTGATGCTGTTCGACACCATGCGCGCGGCGGACATCGCCGCCACGGTCCGTGATCTGCCGCTGAAACGGCGGCACGAGGTCGCCGACGCGATGGACGACGAGCACCTCGCCGACCTCATCGAGGAACTTCCCGAGGACGATCAGAAGGAATTGATGTCCTACCTCGCCGAGGAACGGGCCGCCGACATCCTCGAAGCGATGAACCCCGACGACGCCGCCGACCTGCTGGCCGAACTGGCACCCGCCGACCAGAACCGGTTCCTGGAACTCATGGAGCCCGAGGAATCGGCGCCGGTGAAACGGCTGCTGGAGTACTCGTCCGACACCGCGGGCGGGTTGATGACCCCCGAACCGGTGGTGCTGACGCCGGACGCCACCGTCGCGGAAGCGCTCGCGCACATCCGCAACGCCGACCTCCCGGTGGCGCTGGCGAGCATGGTGTTCGTCAGCCGCCCGCCGACTGAGACGCCGACGGGCCGCTTCGTCGGTGTCGTCCACTTCCAGCGGCTACTGCGCGAACCACCCGCCGAGATGGTGGCGAGCGCCGTCGACACCCAGTTGCCCGCGCTACGGCCGAACGCGACCTTGTCCGAGGTCACCCGATACTTCGCCGCCTACAACCTCACCTGTGGGCCGGTGGTGGACGCCGAGCACCACCTGCTCGGCGCGGTCACCGTCGACGACGTGCTCGACCACCTGCTGCCGGAGGACTGGCGCGAAACCGGGCTGCACGACATCACCGGCGAGATCGCCGAAGAGAGCGAGGAGGCCGAACGTGCCTGAACTGACCTCCGGGCGACGGCTCGACCAGCCCCGTGGCCAAGGCCGGTTCCGGCTGAACCTGGATCCGGACACCTTCGGCAGGCTCACCGAACGGGTCGCGCGGTTCCTCGGCACCGGCAAGTACCTGTTCTGGCAGACGCTGACCGTCATCGTCTGGATCGTGCTGAACCTGGTCGCGGTCTCCCTGCGCTGGGACCCGTATCCGTTCATCCTGCTGAACCTGGCGTTCTCGACCCAGGCCGCCTACGCCGCGCCGCTCATCCTGCTGGCGCAGAACCGCCAGGACGACCGCGACCGCGTCTCGCTGGAGGAAGACCGGAACCGCGCCGAGCAGACCAAGGCGGACACCGAATACCTCGCCCGGGAGCTGGCGTCGCTGCGGATCGCGCTCGGCGAGGTCGCCACCCGGGACTTCCTGCGGGGCGAACTCGACCGGCTCCGTGAAGATCTTGATGCCAAGCCGCGCAAGGCCAAACCCGACCGCGCCGCTACCGGTACGTAACATGGTGGGGTGACCAGTACGCAGCAACTCCCCAGCGTCGACGATGTCCGCACCGCGCTGAAGGCCGTGTACGACCCTGAGATCAAGAAGCCGATCACCGACCTCGGCATGGTCAAGGGCGTGGAGGTGGGCTCGGACGGTGTGGTCACCGTCGGGATCTACCTGACGGTCGCGGGCTGCCCGTTGAAGGCGACGCTGACCAAGGACACGACCGACGCCGTCGCGAAGCTCCCCGGCGTCAGCGAGGTCAAGGTCGAGCTCGACGTCATGAACGACGAGCAACGTACGGAACTGCGAAAATCGCTGCGCGGCGACGCCACGGAACCGGTGATCCCGTTCGCGCAGCCGGGTTCGATGACGCGGGTCTACTGCGTCGCGTCCGGCAAGGGCGGCGTCGGCAAGTCCTCGGTGACGGTGAACCTCGCGGCCGCGATGGCCGAGCGCGGGCTTTCCGTCGGCGTGGTGGACGCGGACATCTACGGGCACTCGGTGCCGCGGATGCTCGGCACGCACGAGAAGCCGACCAAGGTCGACACCATGATCATGCCGCCGCAGGCGCACGGCGTGAAGGTCATCTCGATCGGCATGTTCACCCCGGGCAACCAGCCCGTCGTGTGGCGCGGACCGATGCTGCACCGCGCGCTGCAGCAGTTCCTCGCCGACGTGTTCTGGGGCGACCTCGACATCCTGCTGCTGGACCTGCCGCCGGGCACCGGCGACATCGCGATCTCGGTGGCGCAGCTCATCCCGAACGCGGAGATCCTGGTCGTCACCACCCCGCAGCAGGCGGCCGCCGAGGTGGCCGAGCGCGCGGGCGCGATCGCGTTGCAGACGCGGCAGCGGGTGGCCGGGGTCATCGAGAACATGTCGTGGCTCGAAACGCCCGACGGCCAGCGGATGGAGATCTTCGGGGCCGGCGGCGGGCAGTCCGTCGCCGACTCGCTGTCGAAGTCGGTCGGCTCGACCGTGCCGCTGCTGGGGCAGATCCCGATGGACCCGCGCGTGGTCACCTTCGGCGACGCGGGCACACCGATCGTGCTGGCCGAACCGGACGCGCCGGCGTCGCTCGTGCTCAAGGAGGCGGCGAAGAAGCTGACCGTCCGGGCGCGCGGGCTGGCCGGGATGATGCTGAACGTCACCCCCGCGGGGCGCTGACCACCCTCTTCGCCATTAGTCACCTACTTGCGGTGTTCATCCATCGCAAGTAGGTGACGAATTGCGGGTTGGTCAGGTGGCGTCAGGGTCGACCGGCGGGCGCTCCCCCGGCTTCAGCGGCTCCGGCTGCGAAGCCGTCGCCGGGTAACCGTTGGGCTTCGCAGCCCCGTTGGCACCGTTGGTCCCATTGGCGGCACCATTGGTGCCGTTGACGTTGTTGAGCCCCAGCGGATCCGTGTCACCGTCGAACAGGTGCTGGGTGACGACCCGCTTCGGGTCGAAGTTCCGCAGGCCCCGCAGGTCCTCCAGCGGCTTGCGCAGCTGATCGAACTCCGGGCCCATTTCCTCGCGCAGTTGCGTCTTGGCCCCGGTCGCGAAATCCCGGACCTTGCGGACACTCTTCGCCATCCAGGCCGCCGCTTCGGGCAGCCGTTCCGGACCGAGGATGAAAAGACCCGCGACGACGATGATGAGGATCTCGCCCCAGCCGACACTCTCGAACACCCGTGTGAACCTCCGCCTCGGCGTCTTCCCCGTTCAGGGTACCCCGGCCGAACTCGCTAGTCCGAGGCCAGTTTCACGTCCACCACAAGCGAAGACCCATCCCGGACAAGGCGGACAGGGACCACTTCGCCGACTTCGCGCGCGCGGACCGCGACGAGCAGTTCCGCCGAGTCGCGCACGAGCCGTCCGCCGACTTCGGTGATGACGTCGCCTTCCTTGATCCCGGCCGAGGCGGCCGGGCCGCCCGGGGCCACATTGCGGACCTGCGCGCCCATGGTGCTGGAGCCCGCGACGGTGGACGAAGCGTTGATGCCGATGTCGGGGTGGACGACCTTGCCGTCCTTGATCAGTGTTTTCGCGATCTTCACCGCGTAGTCGCTCGGGATGGCGAATCCGATGCCGATGCTGCCGCCTTCGGCGCTGGACGAGCGGATCGCGGAGTTGATCCCGACCAGCGCGCCGGTCGCGTCGACGAGCGCGCCGCCCGAGTTGCCGTGGTTGATCGCGGCGTCGGTCTGGATGGCCTCGTAGATCACCGGCGCGCTGCCGCCGTCGCCGCCGGCGGTGACCGGGCGGTTGAGCGCGCTCACGATGCCGGCGGTGACCGAGTTCTGCAGCGCCAGCGGCGAACCGACGGCGATCACCGAGTCGCCGACGGCGAGGTCGGACGACTTCCCGACCTGCAACGCGGTCAGGTTGTCGACGTCGACCTTGACCACGGCCAGATCCGTTTTGGGATCGGAGCCGACGACCTTCGCCTCGACGCGCCTGCCGTCGAAGAACACGGCGGTGACCTTGGTGGCCGAGTCGGCCGTCGCGGCGGAGATCACGTGCTCGTTCGTGAGCACATAGCCCTGGGTGTCGATGACGACGCCGGAACCCTGCTGGCCTGCGTCCGCGCCCGGCTTGAACACCTCGAGCGACACCACGGCGGGCGCCACCCGGTGGGCGATGTCCGCGATCGAACCCCCCGGACGTTCCTTGGCCGCGTCGGCTTCGGAGATGCTGGCCTGGCCGGTCAGTTCGCTGCCGGTGTCGGCGAACCACCAGCCGATCAGCCCGCCGGCGGCGCCGATGACCAGCGCGACGGCGGCGAGCATCGCGAGCGCCTTGGTCTGCACGCGGCGCCCGAAGAGGACCTCCGGAAGGCTCAGCAGCGCACCTTGCGGGCGCTTCGCGTCCTTCTCCTCTTCCGAGTCCTGCTGGACGGCCGGTCCGGCGAGCACCGCACCGGAGCCGGGGTCGCGCCACGGGTCCGAGGTCGTGGTCCAGAGCGGAGCTTCCGAACCATTCACGGACGACTCGGAGCCGTTGGTCCCCTGCGGCCGCTCGAGCACGACACCTTCGGCACCCGGCGGGCGGCGGAAGGCCTCGGCGAGCGATTCCGGCGTCGGGGGTGCCAGGTTCAGACCCGGCGCGGCCTGCCCGTTCGTGCCGGGCTGGTACAGCTTGTCGAAGGCGCCGTCGACGCCACGCGGCCTGCCGAACGTGGCCGCCTGCGCCGGATCGACGGCGGGCCTGGCCAGCGGGCGCGGCGCCAGCCGATTCCCCGCCGGGTCACCAGGCTGCTGCGGATTCGCGTTCGGCTGCTCGGTCATCATTCCCCGGGGCTGAGATCAGGTTGGCCGGACGCGAGAGTACGCCAAGCCTCGTCCTGGATTCTGCCGTGACCACGGTGAAGTGCGCGTTGATTCCCCGGATCGGCCAAGAAGTGTGACACTTGAGGCAACCATGTCTCACGTCTGGCAGTCTAACGGGCATGTCGGAGAACCCGGGGGCTCCTTTTCCGCCCCAGAACGTCCCTCAGCAGCAGCAATGGCCGCAGCAGCAGTGGCCGCAGCACCAGGGCTGGCCGCAGCAGCCGCCCAAGAAGAAGGGCCTGTCCACCAAGGTGAAAGTGCTGCTGCTCGTCGCCGCGCTCGTCGTGGTCGGCGGCGGGATCGGCTTCATCTTCGTGATGAAGGCGGCTGCCGGGCCGGAGAAGCAGGCCAAAGCCCTCACCGAAGGCGATTGCGTGGTACTGACCGGATCCGGCAAGGAGGCCGACGCGGTCAAGACGCCGTGCGATTCACCGCAAGCGCCCTACGCGGTGAGCCTCACCGGCGTCGACAAGGGCGATTGGAACTGCAAGGACGGTTTCTACAAGTACGCCGTCCCGAGGCCGGTACGCGGCGACGGCGTCGCCCTGTGCCTGGCGATCAACGCCAAGGTCGGGTTGTGCTTCGACGACATCGAGACCAAGACGCCGCCGCCTCTGAAGGACTGTGGCTCGGCGCGGCTGAGGATCAGTGAGGTCTTCCCGAAGATGAGCGTGGTGAACAGTCCGTGCGCGGAAGGCACCGCGGAGGTCATCTCCTACGCCAGCTACGGGACTTCGCAGTTCAAGAGCGCGACGATCTGCTTCGTCAAACCCTGACGAAGCAGATCAGCGGGCCGAGACGGGCATGGGCGCGCTCGACGTGCTCGGGCTCGGCGCGGGGCTGCGCGGCGGTTCCGGTTGGGTGCCGCCGCCCAGCTGCGCGGGCAGCAGACCGGCGTTGACCCCCTGCGGCGGGGTGAAGCCGGTGTTCGGCTGTTCTTCGCTGCCGTCACCCGAGGTCGCGACGAGGGCGAGGGCGCTCAGCACCAGCCCCGAAACGACGACGCCGGCGCCTTGCGCGTACTTCCGCCGGGCGACGCCGAAACGTCCGCCGCCGAGGACGTTCGGCGACTGGCCCAGCGGCGCCGATGATCCCAACGGGGTGGTCCCGCCCAGCACTCCGGTGTCACGAAGGCCGGCGACCCTGTCGGGCCGCTGGATGGCCACCAGCTGGCCGTCGGCCGTCATCGCCAGGTTGTCCGGCGTGCCGGGAAGTTCGGTGTTCTGTGGGATGGAGCACAGGCTGGCCAGGAAACCCGCCGACATCGACGGGGCTCCCGCCTGCTTCACGGCGTTGACGGCCTGGCGCTGCGCGGAGACCTCGGCCGCGCACGCCTGGCAGCGGGCGAGGTGCGCCGAAGCCCTGTCCTGGGCGCCGAGGGACAGCTCGCCGTCCACGAAGGCGACGATGGCGTCCGGAAGAAGATGCGACTCGGGGAGCCCCCAACCTCGCGGTGCGGTCATACCCCCACCTTCGCAGACTCCTGCGCCGCGGCGCGACGACGCTCCAAAGAGGCGCGAAGCGCCTGGCGGCCGCGGTGGATCCGGCTGCGCACGGTGCCGAGCTTCACACCGAGGGTGGCGCCGATCTCCTCGTACGAGAGGCCTTCGACGTCGCACAGCACGACCGCGGCGCGGAACTCGGGCGGCAACTCGTCGAGCGCGGCCTGCAGGTCCGGGTCGAGATGGGTGTCCGAGTAGACCTGCTCCGGGCTCGGGTCGTCACCGACGATGCGGTCGGTGTCCTCGGGGAGGCCTTCCATCCGCACGCGCGAGCGGCGGCGGGCCATGTCGAGGAAGAGGTTCGTGGTGATGCGGTGCAGCCAGCCCTCGAACGTGCCGGGCTTGTAGGACGCGAGGGAGCGGAAGACCCGGATGAAGGTCTCCTGCGTCAGGTCTTCGGCGTCGTGGGCGTTACCGGTCAGGCGGTATGCCAGCCGGTACACGCGGTCAGCGTGCTCACGCACGACCTCGTCCCACGAGGGCGGCGTCCATGCGGCCTCGTCCACCGTCACCGGCGTGACCTGGTCCGCGTGCTGGTCCTGCATCGTTTCCTGCATCGGGGAAGTAGGCACCTCCATCAGCGTCTTCTCCCAACTACTCCACCCAACGCGGGCGATGAGCACGGTGTTCCCGTTGTCGAAGACCAGTCTGTCCGGCCTGCTTATGTTTCTAGTGAGACTGGACTGAGAGGAGGCTGAGAAGTCGGTACCAGGGAGTCTTCGCTCTTTTGGCGATAGGCAGCGCTAACCTCCGCGTGTGAATTCCGGGACGCATGCGGGCTCGCCTGCCGAGGCCGCCGACGCCGACCTCGTCGACGGGTACGCCCCCGACGACGAGGTTCTGGCCACCGCGCGGGCGCGGTCGGCCGATCTGGGGTGCGGTCCGCTGAGTGCGGGCGCGGGTGCGACTCTGCGTTTTCTCGCCACGACGCTGCGGGCGAAGGCCGTGGTGGAGGTCGGGACCGGGGCCGGGGTGAGCGGGTTGTGCCTGCTCCGCGGCATGGTCGACGACGGGATCCTCACCTCGATCGACATCGAGCCCGAGTACCACCGGGCGGCGAGGGCGGCGTTCCGCGAGGCCGGTTACCCGCCGGGGCGGACCCGGCTGATCCTGGGGCGCGCGCTCGAGGTCCTCCCCCGGCTCACCCCCGGCGGCTACGACCTGGTGTTCGTCGATTCGGCGCCGATCGAGTACCCGAGTTGCTACGAGCAGGCCGTCGCGTTGCTCCGGCCCGGCGGGATACTGGCGTTCCACAACGTCTCGGGGACGAGGGTGACCGATCCCTCACGACGCGATCCGGACACCCTGGCGCTGCGCGAGGTCGCGCGGGCCTTCCGGGAGGACGAGCGGCTGGTTCCGGCGCTGCTGCCGGTGGGCGGCGGGCTGCTGGTCGCCGCGATCGCGTAGCAAGGGACCTTTGCTATCGCCTCAGCGCCTGTTCCGTGAAGGCCTCCTTGAGAGACTCTGGGTCCCTCAAGGAGGCCTTCACGGACTTGGGGACCACCGCGACCACGGCCACCGCGGCGATGGCCAGCCAGGCGGCGGTGAGCACGATCAGCCAGGTCCACCCCGCATGGCCGTAGACGGTCGCGCCGACGGCGCCGCCGATGCTGCTGCCCAGGTAATACGAAAGCGTGTAGAGCCCGCCGACCTGGCCCCGGGCGTTCTCGGGCGCCTCCGCCGCGGCCCAGCCGTTGGCGACGGCGTGCGCGGCGAAGAACGCGCCGGTCAGCACCACGAAACCGGCGACGACCATCGGCAGCGAGTCGGACAGCGTCAGCGTGGCGCCCGCGATCGTGAGCAGCAGGGCGCCGGCGAGCGCCCCGCGACGGCCGAACCGGCCGACGAGTTTGCCCGCGGTCGCCGACGAGACCGAGCCCATCGCGTAGGCGAGGAAGACGAGCGACGCGATCGCGGGAGAGAGGTTCAACGGCTCGCCGGTCAGGCGGAATCCGGCGGCGTTGTACAGCGCGACGAACGAGCCCATCGCCAGCAGCGCGACCGCGTACTGGACCAGCAGGACCGGCTTCCGGACCGCGGCGCCGAGCCCGGCCAGCACCGCCCGTCCCTGCTCGCGCAGCCGCTCTGACCTGCGCCGATCCGGCGAAGTGAGAGCAAAGGTCCCTTGCTCCCCCGGCGGCAGCGCCAGCACCGTGACCACCGTGCAGACCAGGCCGATGCCCGCGACGACGAGCAGCGCGCCGTGATAGCCGAACGGCCCGGCGGTGAACCCGGCCGCGAGTCTGCCGATCATGCCGCCGACGGTGTTCCCGGCGATCATCGCGCCCACCGCGGCCGCGAGCCCGGCCTTCCCGAGCCGTTCCGCGAGATAGGCGGCGGCCACTCCGGGGAACCCCGCGATGGCGACCCCTTGCAACGCCCGCAGCACGAGCAGCGCCGGGTAGCTGGGTGCCAGCGGCAGCAGGAAGCCGAACACCACCGACGCGACCACCGAAGCGATGATCACCGGACGCCGTCCCACGACCTCGGAGAGCGCCGCGATCGGCAGTACGGCGATGGCGAGCGCGCCGGTCGCGACACTCACCGCGAGCGAGGCACCACCGGGATCGAGGTGGTACTGCTCGGCGAGCTGCGGCAGCACCGGCTGTGGCGCGTAGAGCAGCGCGAACGACGAGATCCCGGCCGCGGCGACGGCGATCGTCACGCGGCGGGTGGTTCCGGTGGCAGGCACGATCCCGAAGCTAAGCCTGGCTAAACGATACGTCTAATACGGTCATCTGCCACAATCGATACTGTGCTGAATGAAAGGATGACCGCCCAGCTAGCCCCCCAGCTCGCGTTGCTCACCGCACTGCGCCGCACGACGAACGTCACACGCGCGGCCGAACTGCTCGGTGTCCCGCAGCCCACGGTAAGCCGCCGGATCTCGGCGCTCGGCGAGGCCCTCGGCGCGCCACTGACGGTCCCCGACGGCCGAGGTATCCGGCTCACCCGTGCCGCCGAGTTGCTGGCCGACGCCGCCGAACGCGCACTCGCCGCTGTCGACGCCGGAGTCCGTCAAGCCCGCGAAGAGGTCGACCCCGAATCAGGGCACGTCGTCCTCGGCTTCCTGCACCTGCTCGGCAGGTCGCTGGTCCCCACGTTGCTCCGCGGCTACCGCGCGGACCATCCGGAAGTCCGGTTCACGCTGGTCCAGGGCTCACGTCAGGACATGGTCGACAGGCTGACCAGCGGCGAACTCGACCTCGCGCTGCTCGCGCCCGCCCCTGTCGACGACCCGTTGCTCGACACCGCCGTGCTCGCCGAACAGGAGATCTTCCTCTCCGTTCCGACATCGCACCGCCTCGCCGACCGGCCCAACGCCGCCATCGAAGACCTCAAGGACGAGGAATTCGTCCTCCTCGAAACCGGCTACGGCCTCCGCACCATCACCGACGACCTGTGCGCCGCGGCCGGCTTCGCGCCGAAGATCGCTTTCGAGGGACAGGAGTCCGACACCGTCCGCGGCCTGGTCGCGGCCGGGCTAGGCGTCGCGCTGCTCCCCCGGTTCGAACCCGGCAGCCCGGCGGGCGTCGCGGAAGTCCCGCTGGTGCCGCCGGTCGGGCGGACCATCGGGCTGGCTTGGCGTCGCGACGTGGTGCTGCCGCCCGCCGTGCTGCGGTTCCGTGAGCGGGTCCGCGCGCAGCATCGGTGACGATCGTCAGGGTCGGTCATTGCCGTTCGTCCATCCCGGCAGGGAAGCATTTTCGCTAACTTCGGGTGAATGTACGACGACATCGTGGAGTTGGCGGGCGCGAGCCCGAGCTGGCTCCAGGCGGCAGGAATCCTGTTCACCGAAGCAGGATTGCTCGCCTTCGCAGCGCTCTTCGCCTGGATGTTGTGGCGGGCCCGCACCTCGCCCGTCCGGCTGGCCGTGGCGTTGCTGCCGCCCGCCGGGACCGCGGTCGCGTACCTGATCAGCGAAGGGATCAAGAGCGTGATCCAGGAGGACCGGCCCTGCCGGGGCCTCGTCACACTCGTCGAATGCCCGCCGACCGGCGACTGGTCCTTCCCGAGCAACCACTCCACGATTGCCGCAGCGGCCGCCGTCGGGCTGGCACTGGCCTGGCGACGGCTCGTGCCGTGGGTGCTCCCGGGTGCTCTGCTGATGGGCTTCTCACGGGTCTTCGTCGGCGCGCATTACCCGCACGACGTGCTCGCCGGACTCGTCCTCGGCTCTGTGACGGCGTGGCTCGTGTTCCGGTATCTGAAAGGCCCGGCGACCAGGATCGCCCGCCGTCTCACCGCGCACGCCGGAGACGCGCCGACGCAGCCCATGCCCAGGGTGCGCCCGCGAGGCGATAGCAAAGGTCCCTTGCTACCGCCCCGCAGGTAACCGCAGGTCAGGCGTAGGACGCGACCAGTTCGACCAGCGTCCGCGCCGCGAAACCGGTGGCTCCCGGGACGACGTCGGCGTAGGTCTTGTCGGCCCGCGCGGGTCCGGCGATGTCGAGATGCGCCCACGGCACGTCGCCGACGAACTCCCGCAGGAACAACGCCGCGACGATGCCGCCGGGACCGCCGGGCGCCTGCCGGACGTCACCGAGCGAACCCTGCACGGACTCGGCGAGGTCTTCCAGCAGCGGCATCCGCCACCACGCCTCGCCGACTCGCTCGCCCGCCTTCGTGACCCGCTCCGCGAGCACGTCCTCGGTGGCGAAGACGCCTCCGGTGCGGACGCCGAGCGAGACCTTCATGGCGCCGGTCAGCGTCGCCGCGTCGATCACCGCGTCCGGTTTGTGCTTCTTGATGCCGTAGACGAGCGCGTCGGCCAGGACCATGCGGCCCTCGGCGTCGGTGTTGCCCACCTCGGTCGTCTTGCCGCCGTAGTGCCGGACGATGTCGCCGGGGCGGTACGACGAACCGGAAACGTGGTTTTCGGCGGCGGGCACCAGCCCGGTCACCTTGACCGGCAGGCGCAGCGCGGCGATCGCTCGGACCGCGGCGATGATCGCCGCTCCGCCGGCCATGTCGGTGCGCATGAGGTGCATGCCGTCGGCCGGTTTGATCGAAAGGCCGCCGGTGTCGAAGGTGATGCCCTTGCCGACCAGCAGCAGATGCGTCGTCGCCCCGCGCGGCCGGTACTCCAGCTCGATCAGCCGCGGCGGCGCGGCCGAGCCGCCGCCGACGGCGAGGACGCCGCCGAAGCCCTGCTCCGCCAGCCACTTCTCGTCCCTGGCCGTCACGGTCAGGTTCGGGATGCCGCCCGCGGCCCGGACGGCCGTGTCGGCGAGCCAGGCGGGGGTCTTGACGTTCGAGGGCGTGTTCGCCAGGTCGCGCGCGAACGCGGCGGCCGCGGCGAGTTCGCTTATCCGCTCCAACGCGCCGGCGGCGCCCTCGTGACGTGTGATCAAGCGCACGGTCCGCAGGCTCGGCTTCGGCTCGTCGGCCGTCACGGTGAACCGGTAACCACCGAGCAGCAGCCCGAACGCGAGCTCCTCGATGTGCTCGGCGCCCGCGTCCTCTGGCAGTTCGACGGCGAAGGCGCGGAACGCCTTCTGCCCCGCCTTGACGTCGTCCTCCAGCGCCGACGTGACGACGCGGACCAGCGCGGCACCGGCCTTGCGGTACTGCCTCGGCTCACCGTCTCCGACGCCCGCCAGCCAGCGGACGCCGCCGGTCGGCACGGTCTGCACGTCACCGGCCTTGCCGGTCGGCCGCACGCCGCCGATCTCCGCGAGTCCGGCGTCACCGTCCTCTTCGGACGGGGCGGCGATCAACGTGGCCAGCGGCGTACCGCGCCGTAGGTCATCCGAGACCTCGAGTTCGAGCAGCTTCCCCGGAACGGGGGGTAGCGGGTTACGCACAGTGAGCGACCTCCGGGCGCAGATGAACCGCGACCCCGGCCTCCGAGGGGAGACCGGGGTGCGGGTGGTTGAACGTTGGTGCGGTCCGGCTCAGCCGGTGACCTCCTGCAAGGCCGCGCCGAGATCCTTCGCTTCTTCCGCGGAGAGTTCGACGACGAGGCGCCCACCACCTTCGAGTGGTACGCGCATCACGAGGCCCCGCCCCTCCTTAGTCACTTCGAGGGGACCATCTCCGGTCCGGGGCTTCATGGCCGCCATAGCGTGCTCCCTCCGTCTCAACCGGCGCGCCCGGGTCGCGCTCGTCAAAGCCAGCCGGGTCTACTGTCCATTGTCCCTCATCAGCGGCCGGGCGCGAACGCGGACCGATCTTTTGCCGCCGTATCGGTGCTGGTATGCGGCTCGCGAGGCTGAAAGACTCTTCTCTGACCGCAGTTTCGCCGACTAGGAGATCCCGTGACCACATCCGACGTTCTGCTGACCGCCGACGCCGATGGCGTGCGCACCTTCACGCTGAACCGGCCGCAGGCGTACAACTCGCTGACCGTCGAACTCAAGGAACTGCTGCTGGCGGGCCTGACCGAGGCTGCGGCCGACGACAGTGTCCGTGCGGTCGTGCTGACCGGTTCGGGCAAGGCGTTCTGCGCCGGGCAGGACCTGAAGGAGCACGTCGGGCTGCTGCAGGCGGGTGACCCGGCGCCGCTACACACGGTCAAGGAGCACTACAACCCGATCGTCAAGACCATCGTCGGGATGCCGAAGCCGGTCATCGCCGCGGTGAACGGCCCCGCCGCCGGCGCGGGTGCGGCCTTCGCCTACGCGAGCGACCTCCGGATCGCCGCGACGTCGGCGAACTTCCTGATGGCGTTCGCGAACGTCGGCCTCGGCCCGGACTCGGGCGCGTCGTGGACGCTGCAGCGGCTGATCGGCCTCGGCCGCGCGGCCGAGCTGATGCTGCTGGCGCGTACGGTCGACTCCGCCGAAGCGCTGACGCTGGGGCTGGTCGGCGAAGTCGTTCCGGACGAGGAACTGGCCGCCCGCGCGCAGAAGGTCGCCGCGAAGCTCGCGGCCGGTCCGACGGTCGCGTACGCGAAGATCAAGAACGTGCTGTCCGTCGCCGCGGAGTCGTCTCTCGAAACCGCGCTGGCGGCGGAGGACGAGGCCCAGACCGCGCTCGGCGCGACGGCCGACCACACGGAGGCCGTCGAGGCGTTCGTCGGCAAGCGCAAGCCGGACTTCCAGGGCAAGTAACCCCTCGCGACGTGCAATGAAGGACGCTTTCATAGCAAATTTTGCAATGAAAGCGTCCTTCATAGCGCTCCCGGGACCGGTACCGAACCACCGCGGCTAGCGTCCGGGAGTGATCCCGACCCCGCCCCACCTCAAGGCGACAGCCGCCGAGCGCGACCTCGGTGACTGTCTCCGCCGCTACCGCCGCAGGCCGGGCGCCATCGGGACCTTCTTCGCCTTCGCGCCACTAGCGGGCGCTCTCGCGCTCGGGATCCGCGAAGGTGATACGACCGGCGCGCTGGCCGTAGTGCTGTTCGTGTGGACGCCGCTCTTCCTGTGTTGGTGCATCTCCACACAGAGGCGCCTCGACGGAGGTCTTTACGTCTTCGACGGCGGTTTCGCCGACGTCCACGGACGCAAGGTCCTGTTCGCGATCACCTGGCCCGAAGTCCGCTCGGTCGAGTTCGAGACCCGTTCCCTCTGGGCTGGCCTGATTCCCGTCGCGGCCACCACGAACTGCGTGATCGAACTGCGGAATTGCCACCGGATCGAGCTCAACGGCAGCTACCGCAAACTGAAAAGACTGGCCGAAGACCTCCACGCCCGCACGATCCATTGAGGGGTGTGGTGCCGGGGGTCGTGAGTGGCGTTTCGGGTTCTAACCCGAAACGCCACTCACGACCGACCCGGGCCACCACGAACACGACACGTTCGACCTTCTTCTCGCTAAGTGGCCCGGAAGCAGTCCTTCACGTGGTCGTCGACCATTCCCGTCGCCTGCATCAGCGCGTAACAGGTCGTCGGCCCGAGGAACACGAAGCCGCGCTTCTTGAGTTCCTTCGCCATCGCCTTCGACTCGTCGGTGATCGCCGGGACGTCCGCCATCCGCCGCGGCCGGGTAGGCGAGGAAGGCGCGAACGACCACAGCAGGTCGTCCAGCGAACCGTCCAGTTCCGAGATCGCCCGTGCGTTGTTGATCGCCGCCAGGATCTTGGCCCGGTTCCGCACGATCGACGCGTCTTCCATGAGACGAGCGACGTCGTCGTCGGTGAAGGCCGCGACCTTCTTCGGCTTGAACCGCTTGAACGCCTTCCGGAACGACTCCCGTTTCCGCAGGATCGTGATCCACGAAAGCCCGGACTGGAACGACTCCAGGCACAGACGTTCGTACAGTTCCTCGTCGCCGTGGAGCGGGACACCCCATTCGGTGTCGTGGTACTCGACGTAGTCCGGGGCCGAGTTGCCCCACGAACACCGCTTGATCCCGTCCGCGCCCAGCAGACCCGCCTCAGCCAACCCGGTACCCCTCCGCGTATTTCACGAATTTCTGCAGGCACAGCCGCAGTCCCAGTTCGAAACCCGGTTTCGCGACCGGCCAGCCGAGCCGTCCGACGACGCCGAACGGCGGCCGCAGATGCTCCGCCCAGACGAACGTCGACGAATGCGGCCCCTTCTCGATCACCTGGAAGACCCCGGTGCCCTGCACGATCTTGCCGGTATGCCGCACGACGCAGCGCAGCGGCGGTTCCCAGCTGGTGATCTCCATGGTGTCGGTGAACCCGACGCCGGCGACGCCGGTGAAGGCCGACAGCTTCGAACCCACACTGCGCCCGTTGCCCTCGACGACCTTGACCTCGGTGCCGAGCATCCATTCGCCCTGGCGTTCCCAGTCGGTCAGCGCGAGCCAAGCCGTCCCGGCCGGTACCGCGACGTCGACGGAGACGACGACATCCGTCACCTGGCACCCTCGCGCTCGGCCTGCAGTTCGGCCACCTTGGCCCGCAGGTCCTCGATCTCGACGCCGAGCCGTCGCATCACCCAGTCCACTTCGGACATCTTGTAGCCGCGCAGCACCATCTGGTAGCGGACGGCGTGGACGTCCTCGGCGGTGATGTCCTCGGCGGGCAGCCTGGTCGGCGAGCTGCCGGGCGGCAGCGGGGCCAGCTCCTCACCCCGGCCGAACACCACGGCGGCCAGCAGAAACACCACGGCGGCCACCAGCAGCATGACTACGAGATAGATCAGGGCGGTCGTCACGCCACGATCGTGGCACACGAACGCCACGATCGTCGCGCCAGCAACGCGAGTCGCACGCTGACCACCACCCAGAGGATCATCAGCAGCCCGCACGGCACGGACAGGAACAGCCTCGACGCGTCGATGACGCCGGTCGCGATCACCAGCAGCCCCACCGAAAGCAGGTTCAGCCCGACCGCCTCGCCGATCAGCACGCCGGCGGTCTTGACCAGCCGGGCACTGTCCATCCGCCGGGACAGCCAGCGCATGGAGACGAGGGCGATCACCCCCAGCACCGGCACGATGAAGACCGAACCGTGGGTGAATTGGGCGATGTACTTGTACCAACCCGGCGTCGGCGCGAGCTGCGACCATTCGCCGAAGGTCCACTTGCGGGCGAACTCCCAGGCGAGCTGCATCAGCGGCACGCCGAGGATCAGTTTCCAGAGGGTGCGGGTGCCGCTGTGCATGCCCAGTTCGGCCTGATAGTCGCGGGCGATGAGGTGCACCGGGCCGAAGTCGGCGACGGCGCGCCGCTGCGCGTCGTGCTCGCTCCAGCCGCCGTCGCGGTACGCGTCCGCCGCGTCGTTGAGCCCGTCCCGCGCCTCGCGCAGCAGATCCCGCTTCGCCGACGCCGGACCGTCCAGCCGGGCACGCAGTTCACCGACGTAGGCCTCGATCACCGTCATGCCGTGGTTCTCCCGAAGTTCCTCGCGGCGACCGTGAGCCGCATGCTGAACAGGATCCAGGTTCCGGACAGCACCGCGCACGGCACGCTGACGAGCATGCGGGCCGGCTCCAGAAGTCCGGTCGCTCCGCCGTACGTCACGACCGCGACGAGGTTCAGCCCCACGGCCGCGGCCAGCGTCCACGAAACCGCGCGGGCGACCGGCGGACCGGCCGTCCGCCGCGAGAGCAGTCGTGCCGCGAGCAGCCCGGCGACCGCGACGGCCGGGGACAGCGCCGCCAGTGTGTCGGCCACACCGATAGCACGGTGGTACCAGGAAGGCGAAGCACCGAGCCGCGACCAGTCGGCGAAGGCCCGCGCCAGATCCCAGGCGAGGATCAGGAGCGGGACACCGGCGATCAGCTCCCACAGCACGCGGATGTCGCGCCGCAGCCCCAGTTCCGCTTGATAGTCACGCGCGATCAGCTCGGCCGGGCCGAAATCGGCGACGGCACGGCGTTCGGCTTCCGCCTCGTCGACACCACCCGCGAGGTAGGCGTCGGCCGCGTCGACCAGACCGTCCCTCGCCTCGGTGAGCAGGTCGGCCTTCGCCGCCGACGGCCCGCGCAGGCGGGCGTCGAGATCGCCGATGTAGGCCTCGATCGCGTTCATGCGGCGAGCACTTGCCGGGTCCGGAAAGCGGGCGCGAGCAGCCAGAAACTGAAGGCCACCCAGCCGAGCGCCACCATGTTGCACACGAGGCTCACGTTCATCCGCGACGGATCGAGGACCGTGGTGCTCACGGTGAGCAGCAGCAGCGCCAGCAGGTTCGTGCTCGCCGCGGCACCCACCGTCCACCGCGTCACCTTCCCCAGGCTCACGCTGTCGAGCCTGCGTCCCAGCCGCCGGGCCCCGAAAAGCGAAACCGCTCCGATCACGGCCGGAACGAGGACCAGGACGCCGAAGACTTCGATGACGGCCGTGTACCACTCCGGATTCGGCTTCCCCGAGCGGCTCCAGTCGCCATAGGTCCAGATCCGCGCCAGCTCCCAGGTCACCTGGATCAGCGGCACACCGACGATGACCTTCCACAACGTGCCGATGTCGGCGCGCAACGCCAGCTCGGCCTGGTACTCACGGGCGATCACGGCGGCCGGACCGAAGTCGGCGACGGCACGGCGTTCCGCTTCCGCCTCGTCGACACCGCCTTCGCGATACGCCTCGGCCGCGTCGACCAGACCGTCCCTCGCCTCGGTGAGCAGATCGGTCTTCGCTCCCGCCGGCCCGTGCAACCGCCTGTCCAGGTCGCCGATGTAGCCGTCGATCGCGCTCATGCCGTGCTCCCCCCGAGGACACCACCGATCACGGTGGTGAACTCCTGCCACTCCGCTCGTTCCGCCGCCAAGGCCTTCTGCCCGGAGCGGGTGAGCTTGTACGTACGACGTTTGCGGCCGGATACGACATCCCATTCGCTGGCGAGGTATCCGGCGCGCTCCAACCGGCGAAGCGCCGGGTAGACGGTGCCCGTCGGCAGGTCGAGCGCGCCGTCACTGCGGAGCTGGAGCGCCTCGATGATGGCGTACCCGTGCAGCTTCCGGCCGTCGAGGACGGCGAGGAGCAACGCGTCGAGGTGCCCGCGCAGGCTGTCGGCCTTCATAAATAGACAGTCTACACATCGCCGCATACCAGGGTAGCCGGGACTTTCCCGGACAGGCCTCAGGGAATGTCCCCGAGATCACCCCGATTTCATAGATTTAGTGGCTACATGTAGCCAGCCTACGTATACAGTGCATCGCCATGGACGCACTCCCGATCGCGAGACTCCAGTTCGCGACGACGACCTCGTTCCACTTCCTGTTCGTGCTGCTCACACTGGGGCTCGTGACACTCGTCGCGGTGATGCAGACACGCTCCGCGTTCGGCGGCAAGCCGGAACTCACGCGGATGACTCGCTTCTGGGGCAAGCTTTACGTGATCAATTACGCACTGGGAATCGTCACCGGAATCGTGATGGAATTCCAGTTCGGACTCACCTGGACCGGCCTGTCCGCGGTCGCGGGCGACGTCTTCGGCGCACCACTGGCCATCGAGACGCTGGTGGCGTTCTTCGCCGAATCGACCTTCCTCGGGCTGTGGATCTTCGGCTGGGGGCGGCTGAACAAATGGGTCCACCTGACGCTGATCTGGCTGGTCACGCTGACCGCGTACGCCTCGGCGCTGTTCATCATGGTGGCCAACTCGTTCCTGCAGAACCCGGTCGGCACGCACGCCGAGAACGGCGTGCTGAAACTCGACGACTTCGGCGCGCTGTTCACCAACCCCGCACTCGTGTCCTCGCTGCCGCACGTGCTGAGCGCGGCGCTGATGACCGGCGGCTTCTTCGTGGTCGGCGTCTGCGCGTACCACTTCATCAAGCGCACCACGGAGATCGAGTTCTTCCGGCGCTCGATGCGGATCGGCGTGCTCACCTCGCTCATCGGCAGCACGCTGGTGATCGGCTTCGGCTTCGCCCAGTTCGGCCCGCTCGGGGAGTACCACCCCGGCAAGCTGGAAGGGGCGGATCCCCTCGTCGGCGTCTCGCTGGGGTTCATGATCCAGATCGGGTTCATCGCCTTCCTGGCGTCGATCCTCGGCACGCTGCTGCTGTTCCGGAACTGGATCACCAAGGTGCGGCCGCTGCTGTACGTGATGGTGCTGGCCATCCCGCTGCCGTTCGTCGCGGCGATCCTCGGCTGGCTGGTGCGGGAGATCGGCCGTCAGCCGTGGCTGATCCGCGGGCAGCTGACCACCGCCGACGCCGTCGCGTCGATCCCGGCGGGCCAGATCCTGTTCTCCTTCATCGCTTTCACGCTGTTGTTCCTGGTGCTGGCGATCGCCGACTGGGTGCTGATGTCGCGGGTCGCGAAACGCGGCCCGGACCCCGTCGAAGAGGCAGCCACGCCTCGCGCCGAACTTCCCGTCCTGAGCGGAGTCTGACCGATGGTGATCCTCTGGTGGTGTGTGCTCGGTTTCCTGACCGCGGGCTACTTCGCGCTGGCAGGCTACGACTACGGCGTCGGGATGTTGCTCGGCAGGATCGGCCGTGACGAGGCCGGGCGACGGCGCGTGCTCGGCGCCTTCGGCCCGTTCTTCCTGGCCAACGAGGTCTGGCTGGTGGCCGCGGTCGGCGTCCTGTTCGGCGCTTTCCCGCATCTGGAAGGAAAAGTGTTCGCCGGGGCGTATCTCCCGGTCGTCACCCTGCTGCTCGGGCTGGTCACGTTCACCGCGGCGGTACAGTTGCGCAGCAGGCGGCCGGACGCGGGCCGCGGCGCCTGGACGCTGGCGATCACCGTCGGCGCGTGGGTGACGGCGGTGTCGTGGGGCGTGTTCCTCGGCAACCTCGTCCTCGGGCTCCCGCTCGACGCGGCCGGGAAACCGACCGGCGGCGTCCTCGCGGTGTTCAGCCCGTACGCGCTGCTCTGGGGTGCGGGGTTCGTCGCGCTGTTCGCCTTGCAGGGGGCGGCTTTCCTCGCCGTGCGGGCACCCGCGGAGTTCACCGCCCGCGCGAACCGGATCGCCAAGGCGCTGCTCGCGCCGGCGCTCGCGTTCCTGGTCGTGGCGGTCGCCTGGGGTGCCTTCGAGACCGCCGCGTCGTGGACCGTGCTACCCGCGATCGTGCTGGCCTTCGGAGCCTTGGGCGTCGCGTACGCGGCTTTGCGCGCGGGGCGGCACAAGACAGCGCTGATCGCCACGATGACCCTGTCCGCGTCGCCGGTGCTGGCCGTCGGCACGGCGCGCCTGCCGGAGGCACTGGTGTCCTCTGTGGACGGCGGGTTCTCGCTGAGCCTCACGGAAGCGGCCAGCAGCACCGAGATACTCGGCCTGCTCACCGTCGTTCTGCCGCCCGCGCTGCTGGCGATCGCCGCCGTGCAATGGGTGACCTGGCGCCGGAACGACGACCGCGTCGACCAGCGTTCGCTGCTGCACTTCTAGGAGCCCCAGATGCCTCCCCTTCCCGGATTGCGACGCCATTTCGGCGTACTGGCCGTCCTCGGAACGCTGACCGCCGCGGCGATCCTCGTCCAGGCGGACGGCCTCGCGACGCTGCTCACCGGCGGCGGTGTGACCTGGACGCTCGTGGCCGCCATCGCGGTACGGGCGCTGCTCGCGGGCGTAATGGGCTCCTTCGGCGGCCGGTTCGCGGCGACGGTCAAGGCCGGGCTGCGCAAACGGCTTCTCGGCGCGGAGGCGGAGAACCCCGGCGAGGTCGCGACACTGGTGACCAAGGGAATCGACGCGGGCGACGCCTACCTGACCGGCTATCTGCCGACGGTGGTGCTGTCGGCGATCGTGCCGGTCGCGGTGCTCGTCCGGCTGTTCGCCGCGGACCTTTCGTCGGCGCTGATCATCCTCGCGACGCTTCCGCTGATCCCGGTGTTCGCGATCTTGGTCGGACAGCACACGAAGGCGAAGACCGCCAAGCAGTGGTCGCTGCTTTCCAAGCTGGGCGGGCATTTCCTCGACGTCGTGCGCGGGCTCGGCACGCTCAAGGTGTTCGGCCGCGCCGAGGCGCAGGCGAAGACGGTGCGGGCGATGGCGGACGCGCATACGGACGCGACGATGCGCACGCTGCGCGTCGCCTTCCTGTCCGCGCTGGTACTGGAACTGGTGGCGACGCTTTCGGTGGCGCTGGTCGCGGTGCCGATCGGTTTCCGGCTGCTGGAAGGCGGCATGGTCGTGCACACCGCGGTGCTGGTGCTGCTGCTCGCCCCGGAGGCCTACCTGCCGCTGCGGGCGGCCGGGGCGAAGTTCCACGCCAGCGCGGAAGGGCTCGCCACGCTGCGGGAGGCGCTGGCCGTCCGCACGGAGGACGTCACCGGTGGTTCGCGGGTGGCGGGCCGCGGTGCGCCGCGGATCATGCTGGAGAAAGTGAGCGTCGCGTACGGCGACGAGACCGTACTGTCCGAAGTGGACATGACGATCGAGCCGGGTGAGCACGTCGCGCTCGTCGGGCCCAGTGGTTCCGGGAAGAGCACGCTGCTGGCGGTCTTGCTGGGTTTCGTCACGCCGACCTCCGGCAGGGTCCTCGTCGACGGCGTCGACCTGCGCGAACTGGATCCGGCGCGGTGGCGGACCGGGACGGCGTGGGTGCCGCAGCGGCCGACGTTGTTCACCGGGACCGTCGAGGAGAACATCGCCATGGGCCAGGTGCCGGACGTCCAGGCCGCGGCTCGTGCGGCGGCGTTCGACGAGGTCGTTCGTGGCCTGCCCGACGGCTACCGGACGCGGATCGGCGAGCTCGGCGCGCCGCTTTCGGCCGGGCAGCGGCAACGGCTCGGCCTCGCCAGGGCGCTGGCCCGCACGGAGGCCGGGCTCGCGCTGCTCGACGAACCGACCGCCAGGCTCGACGCGGAAACCGAGGCGGCCGTGCTCGGCGCGACCCGCGAACTGCTCACCGGCCGGACCGCGGTGCTCGTGGCCCACCGGCCCGCGATGGCCGCGCTGGCCACCCGCGTCCTCGAAGTCCGCGATGGCGCCGTAAGAGCAGTAGGCGGAGCTGAAGATCGAACACTGAGAGAACGGGAACTGGTGTGAACGTCTGGGGTGTGTCCACAAGGGACGCCGTGCGGCTGGTCCGTGCCGGGCTGATCGGCGCCGGAGCCGAACTGGCCGGGCTGGCGTTGATGGCGACCGCCGCGTGGTTGCTGCTGAAGGCGGCCGAACAACCGCCGCTGGCGTCGCTCACGGTCGCGATCGTGGCCGTCCGGACGCTGGCCCTGGCGCGTGGCGGATTGCGGTACGCGGAACGGCTCGCCGGACACGAGGTCGTCCTGCGTTATCTCGGCGCCCTGCGGACCCGCGTGTACACGTCGTTACTGCCGCACCGGGTCTCCCGGCATTCCGGTGGTGATCTCGTCACGCGGCTCGTGTCCGATGTGGACGCCGTGCAGGACGCCATCCTGCGGTGCCTGCTACCCGCCGGGGTCGCCGCGTTCGTGGGCTCGGTGTCGACCGCGATCGCGCTGATCGTCAGCCCGGCGGCCGGGCTCGTCCTGGCGCTCGGGCTCGCGGTGGCGGGGATCGGGTTGCCGTGGCTGTGCGTGCGGATCACCCGCGCGGCCGCGGAGAAGAGCGCCCCGGCGCGCGCCGACCTCGCCGAACGATCGGTCGAGCTGATCACCGGGCGACGTGAGCTGATCGCCTACGGTGTGCATGAGTCCACTGTGGACGCCGCGCACACCGCTGTCGACTCCCTCGCTTCGAGGGACCGGGCGACTGCCAACCGCACGAGCTTGCTGACCGCGGCCGGGATCCTCGTCCAGCTGCTGACCTGCGTCACGATCGCGCTGACCGCCGGGGTTTCCCGGCCGCAGACGGCTGCCTTGGCCTTGGGCGCACTTGCCGTGTTCGAGCTGGTCCTCCCGTTGACCGCGGCCGCCCAGCGCTGGGTCGAGGTCCGCGCGTCGGCCGGGCGGGTGCGCGCACTGCTGACCGAACCGCCGCCCGCGCGCGGGAGCGCGGTGCCGGAACCGGGGCACCTGCGGCTCGAAGGGGTCGGCGTTCGTTTCGAGGGCAGGGCCCCCGCGCTGGACGGCGTCGACCTCGACCTGCCGCCGGGCAAACGGGTCGGCATCGTCGGGCCGAGCGGGGCGGGGAAGACGACGTTGCTGAACGTGCTGCTGGGTTCCGTGGCGCCGACGTCCGGACGTGCCGTTCTGAACGGAAGGGCGCTCGACGAGTACGACCCGGCACTGCTGTCCACGGTGGTCTCCGGCGCGCTCGCGGACGCGCACGTCTTCCACACGACGGTCCGGGAGAACCTGCTGCTCGCGAAGCCCGGCGCTGCTGATTCAGAGCTGCTCTCCGCATGCGCGACGGCTGGTTTCGATCTGCCGCTGGACCGCGAAGTCGGCTTCGACGGCGACACGCTGTCAGGTGGACAGCGTCAGCGGCTCGTGCTCGCGCGGGCGGTGCTGGCCGCGCCGCCGGTGCTCGTGCTGGACGAGCCCGTCGAAGGGCTGGACCCGGAGCACGGCGACGCCGTCCTGGCGGACGTGCTCGCGGCCGCACGCGGCACTGTCGTCCTGGTGACGCATCGTGAGTCGCAGGTGGCCGGGTTCGACGAAGTCGTGCGGCTGGGCTCGTGAGTGTTTTGGGTCGTTGTGGCCAAGGGTGTTTAGGTACCAGCAGCATCACCAGCCACAAACGGCGGCGCGAGCAAAGCCGCACGCCACGCGCAGGTGGTTCGTTCTAACGACCCGAAACACTCACGAGAGGCGGCGCACGTCCCGCATCGGCGGCCGGTCACTCACCGACACCTCGGCCACCTCCGGCAGCCATTCGTCACCTAGTTGCGCGAACTGGGTGAGCTGGGCCGGGTCGTCGGACTTGATGCCGCAGCGCGCGAGCGCCGTCCCGAGGATCTGGCGTGCCATCACACCCAGCTGAAGCAGCGAACGGTTGCGATGCTTGCGTACGCCGAGGTTGACCTGCGCGAGCCCTTCAAGGCCGTAGCGCGCTTCGGCGTCGAGAATGAGCCCGATCTCGACGCCGTACCCGGCCGCGAAGGGCACTGACTCGAGGAACTCCCGCGTCGCGGCGTACTCGCCACCCAAGGGCTGGATGAGTCCCGAGAGCGACGGGCGCAGCGCCGAAAGGACCGGTCGCGCCAGCAGTTCGGTGACCCGGCCGCCGCCGCTGCTCTCCAGCCGCAGCGGCCGCCGGTAGAACCCCTTGACCAGGTGGACGCCGTCCTCGCAGAGCAGCGGTCCGAGCAGCGTGGGCACGAACGCCGGATCCGGGTCGACGAGGTCGGAGTCGAGGAACACGACGACGTCACCGGTCGTCGCGGCCAGCGACCGCCACAGCACCTCGCCCTTGCCCGGCACCGGCGGCAGGTCGGGGAGCACGTCCTCGCGGTGCACCACCCGCGCGCCTGCGCGTGCGGCGAGCTCGGCGGTGGCGTCGGTGGACCCGGAGTCCATCACCACCAGCTCGTCGACGATAGTGCCCAGCATGGGCCGGACCGTGCCGACGACCTCGGCGACGGTGTCCTCTTCGTCGAGCGCCGGTAGCACGACCGAAACCGTCCGGTCACCCTTCGCAGCGACGATGTCGTCGAGTGTCCAATCGGGGTTCTGCCAGGTGCGCCGCTCGAACCAACTCATGAGTAGTGATCGTGCCATGCTGGAGTCCGACACCCTGTCGATGGAGGAACCCTTGCTACCGCTACTCGTCCGATTCGTGCTGGGCCCGCTGGTCAGGGCGCTGTACCGCCCCGAGATCCGCGGCGTGGAGAACATTCCCGCCACCGGGCCGGTGCTGCTGGCACCCAACCACCGCGCGGCCCTGGACACCGGCGTGATCACTTTCACGGCGATGCGGCAGGTCAAGTTCCTCGGCAAGGCGGAGTACTTCACCGGCCGCGGGCTCAGGGGCAAACTGATGGCCGGTTTCCTGGGCGGCCTCGGCTACGTCCCGGTCGAACGCGGCAACGCGCAGGCCGGTCTCGCCGCGCTGGAAGCGGCGCGGAAGGTGCTCGACGCGGGCGGCGCTTTCGCGATCTACCCCGAGGGCACCCGCTCCCTGGACGGACGGCTGCACCGCGGCCACACCGGCGTCGCCGCACTGGCGCTGGCGACCGGCGCGAAGGTCGTGCCCGTCGCCCTTTCCGGCACCGAAGACCTGCAACCCGCCGGAAAGCGCATCCCGCGGCGGGCGAAGATCACCGTCACCTACGGCGCGCCCCTGGACTTCTCGCGCTACGAGGGGCAGGACTCGTCGCCGGCGATCCGGCGCTCGGTGACCGACGAGATCATGTACACGATCCTGGAGCTGTCGGGGCAGGAGTACGTCGACTCGTACCACAAACGGCCTGATCAGAGCGCTGCCTGACGGTCGGCCGGGGTGGGGCGATAGCAAAGGTCCCTTGCTTCCCCGCTGTTCGGGCTCCCTGCATCGCCGCTTGCGCGCCGCTGCCTCGCCGCTGCAATGAAAGGCTCCTTCCTTGCAAAATTGGCAAGGAAGGAGCCTTTCATTGCACGCGCGAGTGGGACTTCAGGGACTAAAGGAGCGTTTCGGGCACGACTGGTCTGGGTGACGTGCCGTGAAGGCCTCCTTCACGGACTCTGGGTCCCTCAAGAGGTCCTTCACGGACTTGGCCGGTCACCTCACGAACCCCAGCTGCACCAGTGAACCCACACGTCACAAGCAGCACGCGTGAAGGCGCCCTTCGCGCCAGCCCAAGTACATGAAGGCCCCCTTCACAACGCTAGGCGCAATGAAGGGGGCCTTCATGTACCGAAGCAGCGCCAGAAAGCGTCGGTCGCGGTGGTCGTGAGTGGAGATTCGGCTTAGAACCCGAAACGCCACTCACGACCCGCCAGACCCAAGACCCAACACTCAAGCCCCTACTTAGCCCACTTGGGCCGCGGAGGAGGCACGTAGTCCGCGAAGGCGTCCAGAAGCACGGAAGCGTCCGAGTCGATCGAGAGCATGTCCCGGTACCCCGCCGACAGGAAGCCCTCCGACACCATGTGGTCGGCGAACTTCAGCAGCGGCGCGTAGTACCCGCCGACGTCGACCAGCCCGATCGGCTTCTCGTGCAGCCCTAGTTGCGCCCATGTCCACACCTCGAACAGCTCCTCCAGTGTCCCGGCCCCGCCGGGCAGCGCGAGGAAGCCGTCCGACAGCGCGGCCATCTTCGCCTTCCGCTGGTGCATGTCGGCGACGACGTGCAGTTCGGTCAGGCCGGCGTGCGCGATTTCGACGCTGCCCAGCGCCTCCGGGATCACGCCGATCACCTCGCCGCCCGCGGCCAGTGCCGCGTCCGCGACGACGCCCATGGTCCCGACCGACGCACCGCCGTAGACCAGCCCGATCCCCCGCGACGCCAGCAACGTGCCCAGGGCACGAGCCTCCTCGGCATACCGCGGGTCGAAGCCCATCGAAGAGCCGCAGAAGACGCAGACCCGGCGCGGCGCCGCCATCAGTGGGTGTCCTCCCATGCCTGGTACGACTCCTGGACGACGCGCACGGCGTCGTCGATGTCGTCGGTGACGTGCAGCAGGTCGAGGTCCTTCTCACCGATTTTGCCCTCGGCGACCAGCGTCTTGGCGATCCAGTCGTACAGGCCGCCCCAGTAGTCGCTGCCGAACAGCACGACCGGGAACTTCGTGACCTTCTTCGTCTGCACCAGCGTGAGCGCCTCGAACAGCTCGTCGAGCGTGCCGAAGCCCCCGGGGAGGCAGATGAACGCCTGCGAGTACTTGATGAACATGGTCTTGCGGGCGAAGAAGTACCGGAAGTTGACGCCGAGGTCGACCCATGGGTTCAGGCCCTGCTCGAACGGCAGCTCGATGCCGAGGCCGACGGAGAACCCACCCGCCTCGTTGGCGCCGCGGTTCACCGCTTCCATCGTGCCGGGGCCGCCGCCGGTCATCACCGCGAAGCCCGCGTTCGCGAGCGCGCCGCCGATCTTGCGGCCGAGTTCGTATTCCGGGTTGTCCCGTTTGGTCCGCGCCGAACCGAACACCGTCACCGCGCGCGGCACCTCGGCCAGCGCACCGAAGCCTTCGACGAACTCCGCCTGGATCCGCAGCACGCGCCACGGGTCGGTGTGCACCCAGTCGCTCGGCCCCCGTGAGTCCAGCAGGCGCTGGTCGGTGGTACTGCCCTGGTCACGGCGATCCCGCCGCAGCACGACCGGGCCCTTGTGGCGCTCGATCGGACGTTCCGGGTACTGGCCGTCGGGGAACTCGCTTGTCTCACTCACCCCGCCAAGCCTACGACGTCGTCACCGTCCGGAGCGGCGGCATCGCCGCGAACAGGAGTTGTCGGCTACGCGAACGCGGGGCCCGCCGGAAAGCGGGCCCCGCGATCACGCCTCAGGAACGTCCGGTCAGCGCGAACGCGAGCATGGCCGTCGAGGTGAAGTCGATGGCGGGCTCGTTGCTCGGCCACGACGCGAGGTCATCGGCGTAGCGGGCCTCGGGGGTGTCGAAGGTATCGAAGGGCTTCCTGCAGTCCTTCGAACCGGGCGGGAGCTCCATGTGCTCGAAGTTCTCCGCTCCGTTGGGGCCGTTCACGACAGCGCCGTAGAGCAGTTTCTCCTCGCCGGCGAGGTTCGCCGCCTGGTGGTGCGGGCACCGCGGGTACGTGGTGCCGACGCCGACGACCAGCGAGATGCCCCACGCGTTCGCGCCGAGGGTGAAGTTCCGCTGCTGCGAACCGAACGCCGCGTACCGGCGGTCACCGGTCAGGTCCGCATACAGCCGCTCGGTCGCGGCGAACCCGAAGCTCTTGCTGGCCGCGTCGAATTCCTTCACCGACACGGCGGTCCGGAAAGGACTCTGCGCCGCGCTCGCGACACCTTCGTCGAGCTGACGGCGGAGGTCGCCGATCAGTTCCTTCGGGCCGAGCACGGCACCCGGGACGCCGTGCCGCAGGAGCTTCGCCAGTTCGGCGTGCGCCAGCGCGCTGGTGTCGTACAGGTTGAGCGTGCTCTTCTCTTCGAGGTCGATGTAGGCCTTCGCCCAGTGCGCCGCCTGCCGCGTCCAGTCGGCCGACCGCGGGTCACGCAGGGCCTTGGCCGCCAGGGCCAGCTGCGTCGCGCCGAGTTCCATGTCGTCCCGCCAGGACGACTCCGGGTAGTACGCGTGCGGGAACGCGGTGACCAGTTCGCCGACGTTCTCGGTCTTGGCCTGCGCGAAGACCGACGAGGCCTCGGCGAGGTATTCCCTTGCCAGCGCGGGGTTCCGCTTCGCCTCGACCTGGGCGCCGAGCGCGAAGGCGGCGGCGACACGGCCGGCGAGGTTCGGGCTCAGCGCCGAACCACCGGGGTTCGCCGGGAAGACCGGCCGGTGCTTGACGAAGTACTTGGGGTCACCGGGTTTCACGTCGAGCGGATCGTCGTCGTGCGGGTTCCGCCAGACGTCGTGGTCGCCGAGGAAGCCGAACTTGTCGCTTCCCGTCCCGATTCCGACCTGGGCGTAGAGCGTCTTGCTCTTCTCGTCCCACATCTTGTCGAGCCAGTCGAGGCCGAGCTTGACCTCCTTGGCCAGCGCCGGGTCGTGGCCCTCACGGAGCACGTAACCCAGCTCCGCCAGCGAGTACGCCGTGTTCGAGGTGAACTTGACGAAGTCGCCCGCGTCGACCCAGCCGCCCTCGACGTCGACCGGCCCGCCTGCCGGCTTCAGCGGTTCGGTGATCTCGTCACCGAATTCACCGCCGAACGCGGGCCATTCGTAGACCGTGGCCTGCTTGTCGGCCAGGTGCGAGGGTTTGCGGTCGAGCCTGCCGGGGATGATGTCGTCGCCGTCGCGCTGCGCCTGGAAGAACTCGTTGGTGGCGCTGACCAGTGGGGTGAAGAGCCGGTTCTTGGTGTCCACCCGGAACGTCGGCGAGGTCGCCTTGGTCTCGCCGCTGACCTCGATCCGGTACTTGCCCGGCAGCCAGACCCTCGACAGGTCGAGCTGGTACACCGCCGGATACTTCGCGTTCCACGCGCCGAGAGAGGCACCGGTCCGTCCACGATGGACGGTCCGGCCGCGTTCGTCGATCACCGAGAACGAACCCGGCGCGCTGGACAGGAGATAAGCGTGCTTGGTCTCGGTGATGCCGTAGCCGACCTGGTCGACCCGGACCTCGCCTTGTACCGCCGCCGCGGCCGAAACCGCCGGAACCGTCAAACCCCCGAGGACCAGTGCCGAAACCGCGGCCACCGCCCGGGACCAGGAACTCACCATCATCGGCGCCCCGTTCCAGAATTAGTTAAGAAACTTTCCTTTTTATGACGCAGGACGCTAGCGTCCGGAACACCACCAGTCAATATGTCCGTTTCGCCGAGAGGAACTCACCGGATCCGGACACTGTTGGCGGGTATCCGTCCAGCTCAGCCGGATCTCCGCCGGGAAATCGTCTACCGTGGATCGATGCCGTCCAGGGCAGAACCACTCGGCGCGCGGATCCGGCGGTTGCGCCGGGCACGCGGGCTGACTCAGCGTGAGCTCGCCGAACCCCGCTACGACCGCGGCTTCCTCGCCAAGGTCGAGTCGGGCGGGCGCCTGCCTTCGGACGACGTACTGACCCATCTCGCGCGACGGCTCGGCCTCACCGCGGACGAACTCCGCTTCGGCAGGCCGCCGGGCGCCGCCGAGGAACTCACCGACGCGCTCGAAACCGCATATCGAGAGTTGCAGAAAGGCGGACTCGAAGCCGCCGAACGCGAATTCACCCGCGTGGAACGGCGAGCGGCGGAGTACCGGCTGCCGGACGTTCAGTGCCATGCGCGGTTCTATCTCGGCGAAGTGCAGTGGCAGCGCTACGACATTCCGTTGGCGGACAAGGGTTTCGCCCACGCCATGGAACTCGCCGGCACCGCGTCGCCCCGGCTGCGCGCGATGATCGTCAACCGTGTCGCCGCCTGCCGCGCACTGTCGGGCGACCTTGGTGCGTCGGTCGCACTCGTCGAAACCGCGCTCGCCGCACTCCGTGCCGAGGAACCCGTCGATCCCGACGCCGAACTGGCGCTGGTGACCGCGCTGATCCACCCGCTCATCGAAATGGGCGCGCTCCGCCGCGCCCGGCGGGCCGCCGAAGAAGGGCATCGCGCGCTCCCTTCCGCCCGGCGCAAGGACATCGCCGCCCGGTACCACCGGCAGGCGGCGCAACTGTGGCAGGAGATCGGCCTGGTCGACCGCGCGGAAAAGGATCTTTCACGGGCACTGCGGCTGTTCACCTCCCTCGGCTACGACCGTGACGCCGCCCGGAGCCGATGGGCACGCGGCTTCCTGTGGCGACGGCTGGGCAAACTCGACGAGGCACAAGCCGAATTGCAACTTGCACGCGACCTCTTGGCCAAGGCGGGTTCACGGGAAGGCGTACTCGGCGCGACCATCGAACTCGCCGACGTCCGCCGCCGCCAAGGGGAACTCGACGAGGCCACCGAACTCGCCGAGGGAATCCGGCCGCTTCTGGATCGATCCCCCGACATCGAAGCCAGGGCGGAGGTTCTCCGGCTACTGGGACTCATCGCGCGCGCCCGCGGTGATCTGCCGGAGGCGACCGCGTTGCTCGAAGAAGCCGCCACCGCACAGGAAAAGTCGGAACTGCGTGGCGCGCTCGTCGCCACCTCGCTGCATTTGGGCGACACATTGCGCGCTCGCGGATTAATCGAAGAGGCTGCGGAGGCGTATCGACGCGGTGTGCGCGCGGCCGCTATGTCCGATTCCGGGCCCACCGGATGAAAACCATACGAAAGTCGCCATATATCGCATATGGCGGGAAAACTCTTACTACACAGGCATTTCATTCCCTGCATGTCGATCTTCACCCGCTCCGCTAGGCCATCCGGCCCATTGACGCCTTCGTGACCGGCCTCCTTTACTCGGACGTGTCCATCGGGATAACTCCAGTTATCCGAATGGGCACGCTCCCCGTCCCCCGCCGTGCACCCGCTCCGGTCCCATTCCCCGCCGCGCCAAGGGCCTGACGGGTACACGGTCCTGCCCATGGAAGGTTTCCCATGACCGTTCAGCGAGGGCTCAGAACAGGGTTGGCGGCTGTCGCCGGCCTTGCCCTGAGCATGACGTTCCCGGTGACCCCGGCGAACGCGACCACCGCCACCATTCAACCCGCGAGCCCCGACGCCGTGGCCGCGAGCGCGGCCGACCAGGCCGCCGCGGCCGGTGTGGACCACTTGCGGAAGGGGGCACAGGAAGGCTTCCGTCGCGTCGGGCTGACCCCGGGTGGCGGCGGACTCTTCTACGCCGCTTACGAACGAACCTACCGTGGCCTGCCGGTGGTCGGCGGGGACGCGGTGGTGGTCGCCGACGGCGCCGGACGCGTCCGCGGCACCAGCGCCGCCGAGACGGCGGCGATCTCGGTCGACACCAAGGCCAAGATCACCGCGGCGAAGGCGACCGAGGTCGCCCGCGGCCAGCTGTCCAAAGTAGACAGTGTCATCGCGCCGAAGCTCGTCGTGCTGGCGGGGAACTCGCCCAAGCTCGCCTACGAGGTCGTCGTCGCCGGGACCAAGGCGACGACCCCGAGCAACCTGCACGTGTTCGTGGACGGTGCCACCGGCGCGGTTCTCGAAACCCGTGACGACGTCAAGATGTCCAACTTCCCGGCCGCGGCGAAGACCACGTCGAACGAGGTCGGCACGCTGGGCGCCGGGAACAGCTACTACGTCGGCAACGTCACCATCGACACGACGAACTCCGGCGGCACGTACACGATGCGCGACCCGCAGCGCACCAACATCAGCTGCGCCCGCCAGAACGGCTCGCCCTACAGCGGACCGGACGACAACTGGGGCAACGGCTCCGGCACCGACCTGGAAACCGCCTGTGTCGACGCGCTCTTCGGCGTCCAGACCGAGTGGAAGATGCTGGGCGAATGGCTCGGCCGCAACGGCATCAACGGCAACGGCGGCGGCTTCCCCGCCTACGTCGGCCTCAACCAGGCCAACGCCTACTGGAACGGTTCCTCGACCACCTACGGCCGCTCGTCGGACAGCCAGCGCCAGGCCACCCCGATGGACGTCGTCGCGCACGAGTACGGCCACGCCATCTTCCAGACCACGCCGGGCGGCGCGGGTAGCGGCAACGAGAACGGCGGTCTCAACGAGTCCACCGGTGACATCTTCGGTGCCATCACCGAGCACTACGCCAACAACGCCAAGGACGTCCCGGACTACGACGTCGGCGAGGGCGTGAACCTGGTCGGCCGCGGGCCGATCCGCTACATGAACCAGCCGAGCAGGATCTCCGGCAACCCCGACTGCTACTCGTCGTCCATCCCGAACACCGAGGTGCACGCCGCCGCCGGCCCGCAGAACCACTGGTTCTACCTGCTCGCCGAGGGCACCGCGCCGGTGGGCAAGCCCGCCAGCCCGACCTGCAACAACACCTCGATCACCGGGATCGGCATCCAGAAGGCAGGCAAGATCTTCTACAACGGCCTGCTGAAGAAGACCTCCAGCTGGAACCACAAGGCGGCCCGCAAGGCCACCCTGGAAGCGGCGCTCGCGCTGTACCCGGGTTCCTGCACCGAGTTCAACACCACCAAGGCGGCGTGGAACGCGATCAGCGTCACCGCGGCGACCGGCGAGCCCGCCTCGTGCACCCCGCAGGGCGACGACTTCTCGGTCGGCGTCACCCCGGCGGCGGGTTCCGTCAAGCCTGGCGAGTCGGCCACGGTCACGGTGAACACCGCGACCACCAACGGTGCGGCCCAGTCGGTTTCGCTGAGCGCCAGCGGTCTTCCCGCCGGGGCGACCGCGACGTTCAACCCGGCTTCGGTGCAGTCCGGCACCTCCTCGACACTCACCATCGCGACGTCGGCGAGCACCCCTGACGGCACCAGCACCATCACGGTGACCGGTACCGGGGCCAGCGGCGCGCGCACCGCGCAGTACAAGCTGACCGTCGGCACCGGCGGTGACGTGCGCACCTACACCAACGACACCGACTACGCGCTGAACGACTACGGCACGGTGAACAGCCCGATCACCTCGACCGCGACCGGCAACGCGGTGTCGCCGGTGAAGGTGACGGTCACCGGGACGCACACCTGCTCCGAGGACCTTCGCATCAGCCTGAAGGCCCCCGACGGCAGCACGTATTCGGTCAAGGCCACCGGTTCCCTGCCCTGCACCGATCTGGGCACCCGGAACTACTCGGTCAACGTGACCAACGAAGTCGCGGCAGGCACCTGGACCCTCGTGGTCTACGACGCCTACGCGCAGGACACCGGCACGCTTTCCAGCTGGTCGATCACCGTCTAGCGCCTCCCGCGCGTGAAGGACTCCTTCCCTCGGCTCGGTCGAGGGAAGGAGTCCTTCACACACCCCTCTCGAAAGGAACCCGGCATGAAGTGGGGAAAGCGATTAGGAGCGGCCGTCGTCGGCATGGCCGCCGTACTGGGTGTCGTCACGGCGCCCGCGCAGGCGGTCACGGCCGCCGCCGCACCGGACATCTCGCTCGCCAACGTCAAGGCGCACCTGAGCGCGTTGCAGACCATCGCCAACCAGAACGGCGGCAACCGCGCCTCCGGGCGACCGGGTTACCCGGCGTCGGTGTCCTATGTGGCACAGAAGCTGCGCGACGCCGGTTACAACGTCACGTTGCAGTCCTGCACGAGCTGCGCGGGTTCGAACCAGAACATCATCGCGGAATGGCCGCAGGGTGACGCCAGTCAGGTCATCATGCTCGGCGCGCACCTCGACAGCGTGAGCGCCGGCCCCGGTATCAACGACAACGGCTCGGGTTCGGCCTCGATCCTCGAAGTCGCGCTGACACTGGCCCGCGAGAACCCCACCATGGCCAAGCGGGTCCGCTTCGGCTGGTGGGCCGACGAGGAGTCCGGCCTGCGCGGCTCCAAGTTCTACGTCAACAGCCTGCCGCAGACCGAGCGCACGAAGATCAAGACCTACCTGAACTTCGACATGATCGGCTCCGACAACTGGGGCTACTTCGTCTATGACGACGTGGCTTCGGTCAAGGCCGTGTTCGACGAGTACTTCAGGACGATCGGCATCCAGACCGAGGGCGACACCGAGGGCGACGGCCGTTCGGACCACGCGTCGTTCAAGAGCGCGGGCATCCCGGTCGGCGGTCTCGCGACCGGTGCCGGATACACGAAGAGCGCCGCGCAGCAACAGAAATGGGGCGGCACCGCCGGAAGGGCGTTCGACAGCTGCTACCACCGCGCCTGCGACACGCTGTCCAACATCCCGGACACCCCGCTGGAGAAGAACAGCGACGCGATCGCGTACGCGCTCTGGAAGCTCGCCGTCGGCACGTCGACGGGCCCCGACTTCTCGATCGGCCTGTCCCCCGCCTCCGGCACCGTCCAAGCGGGACAGTCGGCGACCGTCACGGTCAACACCACGACGACTTCCGGTGCGGCGCAAGCGGTTTCGCTGAGCGCCGCCGGTCTTCCCGCCGGGGCGACCGCGACGTTCAACCCCGCTTCGGTGCAGTCGGGCGGTTCCTCGACGCTCACCATCGCGACGTCGGCGAGCACTCCCAACGGCACCAGCACGATCACGGTGACCGGTGACGGGACCTCGGTGGACCGCACGGCGCAGTACACGCTCACCGTCGGCGACGTCAGCGTGCGCACGTTCACCAACGGCACCGACTACGCGCTGAACGACTACGCGACCGTCAACAGCCCGATCACGTCCAGCGCGACGGGTACGGCGACCTCGCCGGTCAAGGTGTCGATCACCGGGACGCACACCTGCTCCGAGGACCTCCGCATCAGCCTGAAGGCCCCCGACGGCAGCACGTATTCGGTCAAGGCCACCGGTTCCCTGCCCTGCACCGATCTCGGTACCAGGACGTACTCGGTGCCGGTGACCAACGAAGCCGCTTCCGGCACTTGGACGCTCGTGCTTTACGACGCCTACGCGCAGGACACCGGCACGCTCGACAGCTGGACCATCACCGTCTGACCACCCGAATGGCGAAGGCCATCTCACGAGGACACCCGGCCTCGTGAGATGGCCTTCGTGCGTGAGAGGGATTCACGGACAACTTTTCGATATCTGGTCTAGACCACCCGATCGTCGGTAGCGCCACTCGTGCGCGGCGACCTATGTTGAGCCGAACGGCCGCTTCCTGTTCGTTCAAACCGCTTTCGAGATGGGAGCTGGGTATGTTCGGTCGCGTCTCACGGCTGCTCGCAATCACCGGCGCGGCGGTACTCGCCGTCACCACGCTCGTCGTCCTGACCCCGGCGCAGGCCTCGGTGGACGCCGAGGTCTGCGCGGTCAAATCGAAGCCGGCGGGCAAGGTCCTGCAAGGCTATTGGGAGAACTGGGACGGCGCTTCGAACGGCGTCCACCCGCCGCTCGGCTGGATCCCGATCACCGACGCCCGCATCAAGGCCAACGGATACAACGTGCTCAACGCCGCCTTTCCGGTCATCCTGTCCGACGGAACGGCCAAATGGGAGGACGGGATGGACGCGACTGTGAAGGTCGCGACCCCGGCCGAAATGTGCGCCGCCAAGGACGCGGGCGCGACGATCCTGATGTCGATCGGCGGCGCCACCGCGGGAATCGACCTGAACTCGGCCACCGTGGCGGACAAATTCATCGCGACCATCGTGCCTATCCTGAAGAAGTACAACTTCGACGGGATCGACATCGACATCGAAACCGGCCTCGTCGGCAGCGGGAACATCACCACGCTTTCCGCGTCGCAGAAGAACCTCATCCGCATCATCGACGGCGTGCTCGCCGCGATGCCGCCGAACTTCGGGCTCACGATGGCGCCCGAGACCGCGTACGTCACCGGCGGCAGCGTCGTCTACGGCTCGATCTGGGGCGCGTACCTGCCGATCATCAAGAAGTACGCGGACAACGGCAGGCTGTGGTGGCTGAACATGCAGTACTACAACGGAAGCATGTACGGCTGCTCCGGCGATTCGTACCAGGCCGGCACGGTTCAGGGTTTCGTCGCGCAGACCAACTGCCTCGACAAGGGCCTGGTGATCCAGGGCCAGACGATCCGTGTTCCCTACGACAAGCAGGCTCCGGGCCTGCCGGCGCAGGCGGGCGCCGGTGGCGGCTACATGTCGCCGAGCCTGGTCTCCCAGGCGTACCGCAGCATTCCGGGGCTCAAGGGCCTGATGACCTGGTCGCTCAACTGGGACGGTTCGCGGAACTGGACCTTCGGCCAGAACGTGAAGTCCTTGCAGGGCCGCTGACCCCTCGTGTCGTCCGTCTGATCACGTGAGTTACGCCTCCAATCACGCGAGTTACGCCTCTGATCACGTGAGTTACGCCTCTGATCACGCGGGCCGGATGCTCGCTGTGCGGAAACGGCGAACTCGCGTGATCAGGCGGCGAACTCGGCCGGTTCGCCCGTATCGTTCTCGGGCATGGACGACGAGGTCGGCGGACGGTTGCGGCGGCTGCGCGCCGAACGTGGCCTCACCCAGCGTGAACTCGCCGAGCCGCACTACACCGCCGCCTACGTTTCGTCCGTCGAGACGGGTGCGCGGACGCCATCAGGTGACGCGTTGCGCCATTTCGCCGCGCGGCTCGGGGTGGACACCGGCGAACTGCTCGGCGTGACCTCGCCGCGTGACGACGTCCGGCTCGATCTGGACATCGCGTCGGCCGCGTCGGACTTCCTCGCGGGGAAGGGCTCGGCTCCGAAGATGCGGCGGCTGGCTCGGCGAGCCGAGAAGATCGGCCGTGCTCGCCAGGCCGGGCTCGCCTGGCTGTGGCTCGCGCGGTTCACCGAAGGCGACGCCCAGCCGCGATTGGTCGCCGCCGCCGAAGCCGCTCTCGGCGACGACATCCCGCCGTATCGCGAACTGGCCGCCGCGCTGCGGGCGAACGTCCTGATCGGCCGGGGCGAGCCGCATCACGCGATGCACCTGCTCCGGACCGCGCTCGGCGCGAGCCTCGACGGCTATCCGCATCCGCTGCTCCTCCTGACCCTCCGCGCGTACCTCGCCGAAGGACACCTCCGCCTCGGCGAGACCGCTCAGGCCGCGCAGCACGCGAGCGAGGCGCTGCGGCTGGCTCGCGGCGGCGAGGAGATCCTGGCCGAACTCACCGACCACCAGCGTCGGCTGACCGAGGCCTACCTCGATGAAGGACGGGTGGCCGACGCCGTCACCGCCGTGTCGGTGCTGCACGATCTGCTCCACGAGCGCGCCCTGCGGCCGGTGCTGGCCCGGTGTCTGTTCGCGCGGGCGCTGGTCCGTCGTGCCGACGACCTCGAAGGCGCGCTCGCGGACCTTCGCGCGTCGAGGGCGGCCGCGGCCGATCACGCCGTCACCCTGGAACTCGCCGACGTCTGCCGCGAACTCGGTCGTCTCGACGACGCCGCCGCGCTACTCTCCGAAGCGACCGAAGCCATCCCCGCGGACTCGCCGCTCTCCGCGTCACTCACGTTCCAGCAAGGCTCGCTGGCTCTGGCCCGCGGAGACCTCGAAGCAGCCGAAGCGGGCTTCGCGCACGCCATCGACGTGGCCGCGCTCCGTGACGCTCGCG
Organism: Amycolatopsis sp. WAC 01375; assembly: GCF_003947325.1. Taxonomy (NCBI): domain Bacteria; kingdom Bacillati; phylum Actinomycetota; class Actinomycetes; order Pseudonocardiales; family Pseudonocardiaceae; genus Amycolatopsis; species Amycolatopsis sp. WAC 01375. Next base: position 19,007 of record NZ_QHHW01000011.1, on the reverse strand, counting down.
GCGTCTTGGCCGCTTCGGTCGACAAAGCGGGAGAACTGCTTCTCGGCCAAGGGCGCACCGAAGAGGCCGCAGACCTGCTGCGGCGTGGACTACTACTGCTTGGCGCAGAAGAGGACGTTGCGAAGTGACCGAAGTGGACTTGGAAGATCTCAACACCCGCCTGGTGGGCCGATTCGGCTCTGCCGCCGAAGGGTGGGTCGCCGGTGTCCCGGCCCTCGCCGAGCGGCTGGCGTCCCGATGGGGCTTCGTGCCCGGCGAGATTTTCGACAGCGGCGCCTCGTCCGTCGTGCTGCGCTGCCGATGGACCGACGGGACACCGGCGGTGCTCAAACTCAGCCCGGATGGCGCGCTGCTGACCAAACAGCTCCAGATGCTGCGGGTGTTCGCGCCGACGGGCCGGGTGCCCGCCGTGCTGGCCGCCGACGCGGACGCCGGCGCGATGGTGCTGGAGGAGATCCGCCCGGGTACCCCGGCCGAGGACCTGCCGCTGCCGACCCTGCCCGGACTTTGGGGAGAGCTGCTGACCGCGCTGCATTCCGTCGCCCCGCCCGCGGACTGGCCGTGGAGCCTGCGCGGCCGGTTCGAGGAGTCCTTCGCCCGGATCGGCAAGCGGATCACCGAGCCGGCCATCGCCGCCAGGATCGGCACCGACACCTGGCAGCGGGCGATCGAGCGCTGCGAGAAGTTGCTGGACACCCAGGCCGACGTCGTGTTGCTCCACGGCGATCTGCATCTCGGCAACGCCTTGGACGGCGGCTCGCGCGGCCTGATCGCGATCGATCCGAAGGCGTGCGTGGGTGATCCGTGCTTCGACGCCGTCGACTACGTGGTGAGCGGCGCCGGGCACGAAGGCGTCGAGGCCCGTTGCCATTCGGTGGCGAACGCCTGCGGGCTCGACGGGGACCGGTTGTACGCCTGGAGCCGGGTGGTCGCCCCGATGTTCGCCATCGCGCACCTGACCTATGGCGGCCCGGAGCGGGCACTCGACGAGCTGCTCGCCCTGATCAGCTGAGGAACGCGCGCAGCACCGCGGTCACCTGCCGGATCTCGCCCGCGCGGACGTTCTCCTGCCGGGTGTGCGCCAGCGTCGGGTCGCCGGGTCCGAAGTTCACCGCCGGAATCCCGAGAGCCGCGAAGCGCGCGACGTCGGTCCAGCCCAGCTTCGCGACCGCCTTGCCCCCGGCCGCGGCGACCAGTTCGGCCGCCGCCGGGGCGCTCAGACCGGGCAGGGCACCTGGCGACAAGTCGACGACCTTGACGTCGTAGCCCGCGAAGACGTCGCGAAGGTGCGCCTCGGCCTCCTCGGACGAGCGGTCGGGCGCGAACCGGTGGTTGATCGTGAGCACGGCCTCGTCCGGTACGACGTTGCCCGCGACACCGCCGCCGATCTTCGTGGCCTGCAAGCCTTCGCGATAGGTCAACCCGTCGATGTCGACCACCCGCGGCGTGTACTCGGCCAGCCTGCGCAGCGGTTCGGCGAGGCCGTGGATCGCGTTGACGCCCATCCAGCCGCGCGCGGTGTGCGCCCGGACGCCGTCGACGCGGATCTCGATCCGCATCGTGCCCTGGCAACCACCCTCGATCCCGCCGTTCGACGGTTCGCCGAGGATCGCGAGGTCGGCCCGCAACCACTCGGGTAGTTCGCGTTCGATGCGGCCGAGGCCGTTCTTTGTCGCTTCGATCTCTTCGCAGTCGTAGAACACGAAGGTGATGTCGTGCCTCGGCTCACGGAGGGCGGCGGCGAGGTGAAGGAAGACGGCGTCGCCGCTCTTCATGTCGACGGTGCCCAGCCCGTGCAGGATCTCGTCGTCACCGGCCCCCTCACGACGCACGGGCATGTTGTCGTTGACCGGAACGGTGTCGAGATGCCCGGCCAGCAACACCCGCGAAGGGCGGCCGAGGTTCGTGCGCGCGAGGACCGCGTCACCGTTGCGGATCACCTCGAGATGCGGCGCCTGCGCCTGGAGCGCGGCCTGCACGGTGTCCGCGATGACCTTCTCCTCTTCGGAGACACTGAAGATGTCCACCAGCGCGGCGGTGAGGTCGACGGGATCGGCGTGCAGATCGAGCGAAGGCATGCCCGCACCGTACCGCCGTGGGCCCGGGGCTACCGTGAAGGAGTGCGCATGCGAACGATCTTGGTCGCCCTCCTCCTGGTACTCAGCGGCTGCGGATCGGGCGAAGCCCCGGTGAAGGTCCGGCCGACCCAGAGCACCGGGCCGGACGTGCTGCCGATCAAGCTCAAGGCGCTGACCACCGACCAGTGCTATCTGGCGCCGGGGACCGAGTCGCCGAAGGGCTGCCAGAAGTACGTCACCGAACTCTCCAGCGCCGCGGGCACCGTCCGCAAGCGCAGGCCGGACCTGTCGTCGCACGCCGACGTCCTCGATCGCCCGATCGCCGCCTTCCGCACCGCGAACTGCCAGGACCAAGCGGCTCCCGGCGGGCCGTGCGGCCAAGCACTCGCCGACATGGCGACGGCGCTGACCAGTGTGAAGAGCCTCGTCGGCGGTTGACGCGGGTCACTGGGTTACCGTTCAGGACGTGAGCGAGCAGACCCCTGATCCCGAAACGACCGGCGCCACCGGCGTCGGACTGGCCACCGTCACGACCGACGGCACGGTGCTGGACACCTGGTTCCCGCTGCCGAAGCTGATCGACGGCACCGACAGCAAGGCCGGCACGGTGCGGCTGACCGCCGAAGAGGCCTCCGAGGCCCTCGGCGAGGCCGCCGCCGCCCAGCTCGGCCCGGACACCGACCGCGGTGTCGAGGTCGTCGCGGTCCGCACGACCATCGCCCGCCTCGTCGACGCCCCCGGTGACACGCACGACGTCTACCTGCGTCTTCACCTGCTGTCGCACCGCCTGATCCGGCCGCACGGCGCGAGCCTCGACGGCATGTTCGGTCTGCTGGCGAACGTCGTATGGACCAACTACGGGCCGTGCCCCGTCGAGGGCTTCGAGGCAACCCGGCTGCGGTTGCGGGCGCACGGCAACGTCACCGTCTACAGCGTGGACAAGTTCCCGCGGATGGTGGACTACGTCATGCCGACCGGCGTCCGCCTCGCCGACGCCGACCGCGCCCGCCTCGGCGCGCACCTGGCCAACGGCACCACGGTCATGCACGAGGGCTTCATCAACTTCAACGCCGGCACGCTCGGCGCCTCCATGGTGGAAGGCCGGATCTCGGCGGGCGTGGTGGTCGGCGACGGCTCCGACGTCGGCGGCGGCGCGTCGATCATGGGCACGCTGTCCGGCGGCGGCAAGGAGACCATCTCGATCGGCGAGCGCTGCCTGATCGGCGCGAACGGCGGCGTCGGCATCTCACTCGGCGACGACTCGGTCGTCGAAGCGGGCCTCTACGTCACGGCCGGCACGAAGGTCACCTTCGAGGGCAAGGTCGTGAAGGCGCTGGAGCTGTCCGGCATCTCGGGCGCGGTGTTCCGGCGGAACTCCGGGACCGGCGCCGTCGAGGTCGTCGCGCGCACCGGCGTCGGCATCGAGCTGAACGCGGCCCTGCACGCCAACTGACCTGCGGAAAGAGAGCAAGGGACCTTTGCTGTCGCCCGGGTCTCCCTGGGTGACGCTGGGTGTCGCTGGGTGAGCAAGCCCGGGTCACGTGTGCAATGAAAGGCTCCTTCCTTGCGAAATTTGCAAGGAAGGAGCCTTTCATTGCATCGGCAGGGGGCAGGGCGCACGCGCAAAAGAGAGCAAGGGACCTTTGCTCTCACTCTCCCCCGGAGAGCGAGAGCAAAGGTCCCTTGCTCTCTTTTGCGGCCTGGACCACCTTGCCGGTTCACCTAGAATTCATCTTGTGACAGCCGAGGTCCCGCCGCGCAAGAACGCCCCTTCGACCACTCCGGCCGCGCTCGGGCTCGGTGACCGTCCCGCGCAAGCCGGGCCGGACGATCCGGCGGCCACCCACGTCCGGGTCAAACTCGACGTCGAGGTCCGGGCGCTCCTCACGCACGAACCGGGCACCAAATCCGGCACCGACCCCGAAGACCTGCACCAGATGCGGGTCGCGCTGCGTCGCATGCGGAGCGTCCTCAAGCTCTCGGGCCGCCTCGTCGGCCCGGACGCCGAGCCCGTGCGCGCCGAACTCGGCTGGCTCGGCCAGTCCCTCGGTGACGTCCGCGACTACGACGTCCTGATCGGTCATCTCCGCGAGGTCGTCGCCGAATTCGAGGTGCGCGACCAGCCCGCCGCGCGCCGTCTGGTCTCGATGTTCGTCACCGAACGCGGGGGCGCGAAGCGGCGGCTCACCCGCGCGCTCGCCAGCCCCCGGTATGCCTCGATGCTGCTGGACATCGGCCGTCTCGCCCGGCAGCCCGACGCCGAAGAACCACGTTCCGGCGCCGAGTCCACCTCCGCGGATCTCGTCGCCGGTCTCGCGAAGCCGCATCGAAAGCTCGCGAAGGCCGTGAAGGCGCTTCCCGCCGATCCCCCGGACGACGACCTTCACGCGCTTCGCATCTACGGCAAGAAACTCCGCTACGCCGCCGAGATGGCCAAGCCCGCAGCGAAGAAGAAGCAAGCGGAGCGGATCCAGCGGCTGATCAAGGCCACGAAGAACTTCCAGACCGTCCTCGGCGACCACCAAGACGCCTGCGTCGCCGCTGATCGCATGCGAGGAGCCTTGGACACGACCGACACCGAACTCGCCTTCATCGCGGGCCGGGTCGCGGAGAAGGAACTGCTGCGCCGCGCCGAGGTCCGTGCCGTGTGGCGCGACGTCTGGGCGGAGGTCGACGAGGCGGCTCAGGCGGTCATCTCGCGGACGTAGCCGTCCGGGCGGATCAGCACCCGCCGCCCGTTTTCGGCTTCATACGCCGCGAAGGCATGCCCGCCGACGTCCTCGAAGTCCACATCGGACAGTGCGCTGCCCGCGGGCAGGATCCGCCGCGCGCCTTCGGGAGCCGGGCCGTCCCCGAACACCAGCACGGTCGCCTGTGGTCCGCGCAGCAGCTCGAACAGCCGGACGGACTTGCCGTTCGCGTCCTTCAGCGGCGCGTCCGGCGCGCGGTCGCCGGGCCGGATCCGGCCGGTCGCCGCGGGTGCGAGCGGACCGCCGCGATACCCGATGTCGAGCTGACGCGTGTTCTCGCCGCGCTCGTGCGCGTCTTCCGAGCCGTTCTTGTACTTCTCGAGGATTTCGGTGCTGATCTTCAGCACCCTCGCGGCGACCCCGCGTCGCTCGGGCTCGTAGCTGTCGAGCAGCTCCGGTGAACCGTCGGCGAGCTTCCAGCCCAGGTTGTATGCGTCCTGGACGCCGGTGTTGAGGCCCTGGCCACCGGTCGGCGGATGGACGTGCGCCGCGTCGCCGGCGAGGAACACGCGGCCGTCCCGGAACCGCGCGGCGAGCCGGATGTTGGGCCGCCACACCGTCGACCAGGCGAGATCGTGCAATCGGACCCCGCCACCGGACAGCTCGTCGAGCCGGGACTGCAACGTCTCCAGCGACGCCTCGACCTGCTCCTCACCCAGCGAGGCGCCGAACTGGAAGTGCGGCACCCCGGGCAGCGGCGTGAGCACGATCCCCGACATCGGATCCTCGGGCTTCGCGAACCAATGCCCGTACGCGCGATCGAGCCCCTCCGCCTGGACGTCACCCAGCAGCATGCGGATCGATTCGTCGGTGGTGCCCTCGAACGCGATCCCGAGCGCCTTGCGCACGAAGCTCTTCCCGCCGTCCGCGCCGACGAGATGGCCGACCCGCACCCGCTCACCGGGCAGCTCGGCCGTCACACCGTCGGCGTCCTGCTCGAAACCGAGCAGGGGCGTGCCGAGCTCGACCTGAACGCCGAACTCGGCGAGCCGGTCCCGCAGGATCCCTTCGGTCCGCGACTGGCCGAGGAAGTGGCCGTTCGGGTACGGCACGTCCGGGGTCGGGTCGCCGAGTTCGGCCATCATCCGCTCGCCGACGACCTCACCGCCCAGGTGGATCCGAATCGGCACGGGTGCCTGCCCGGCGGCCAGCACCGCGTCCAGCACGCCGAGGTCCTCGAAGACCTCCAGCGTGCGCGGTTGCAGGCCGTCACCGCGCGAGCCCTCGAAGAAGCTCTCGGCCTTCTCCACGATCCGCACGCCGACGCCGCGGCGCGCGAGGTCGATGGCCAGCGTGAGCCCGGTCGGCCCGGCTCCCGCGATCAGTACCTCGGTCATCTTCGCCTCCAGTGAATTAGAATTCAGTGAATCTTGATTCAGTGTGGACGTTGCTAGCCTTCCGTGTCAAGGAGGTGCCGATGACGGCGACGAGCCGCAAGGAGAAAGCGGCGGAGACCGAGGCCGCGCTCAAGGACGCGGCGAAGCGCGTCTTCGCGGCGAAGGGGTACCTGAACACCAAGATCACCGACATCACGGCGGAAGCCGGACGCGCGGCGGGCTCGTTCTACAACCACTTCGCGAGCAAGGAGGAGCTGCTCGAAGCGCTCCTCGCGGACCTCGCGGCGGCAAGCGACGTCAACGCGTCCTCGCCGGAGCACAAAGCCGACTTCACCGACCCGGACGCCGTGCGCTGGCACGTCCGCGAGTACTGGAACTTCCATCGCGACAACGCCGCGACGATGCTCGCGCTGCGCCAGGCGGCGATGGTCAGCGACGACTTCGCACGCACCTTCGCGCGCTTCGGCGCCGATCAGGCGGAGGACATCCTCGGCCACCTCGGGTACATCACCGCGGCGGGGATGGAACTACCGGCGTCGGAACGGCTCTCGCTCGCGATGATGGGCGAGCTCGTCAACGGTTTCGCGCACACGTGGCTGCTGGACCCGTCGTCGGTCTCCGAGGAGGAAGCCGTCGAGGCGCTGACGCGGTTCATCTACCGGGGTTTCACCGGTCGCGACGTGCTCTGAAGTCCCCGTCACCGCTTCCGCGCGTGCAATGAAAGGCTCCTTCATTGCAAATTTTGCAATGAAGGAGCCTTTCATTGCACGCCGCACCGGACGCGAACCGCGCCGAAATCAGGAAGTGAGCCGCTCCACGGCCGCGTCGATCCGCTCGTCCGTCGCCGTCAGGGCGATCCGGACGTGCCGCCCGCCGGTCGGCCCGTAGAACGTGCCCGGCGCGGCGAGGATGCCGCGATCGGCGAGCCAGTCGACCGTGTCGAGCGCGGATTCCCCGCGCGTGGACCAGAGATACAGTCCCGCCTCGGAGTGCGAGATCTCGAAACCGCTGTCCAGCAGCGCCTTCCGCAGCACCAGCCGGCGGCGTGCGTAGCGTTCCCGTTGCACGGCAAGTGCTTCGTCGTCCTTCAGCGCGGCGACCATGGCCTCCTGCACCGGCCGCGGCATGATCAGCCCGGAATGCTTGCGGATCTCCAGCAGTCCGGCGACGAGCTTCGGGTCACCGGTGACGAATCCGGCGCGGTAGCTGGCGAGGTTCGCGGACTTCGACAGCGAGTGGACGGCCAGCAGGCCGTCGAGTGAGCCGCCGTGCACGGACGGGTGCAGGATCGACACGGGCTCGCTTTCCCAGCCCAGCGCCAGATAACACTCGTCGGAGACCACGACGACATCGCGTTCCCGCGCCCATTCGACGACCTTGCGCAGGTGATCGACACCGAGCACCCGCCCCGTCGGATTGGACGGCGAGTTGATCCACAGCATCGAGGGCCGCTGCGGGCCGAGCGCGAAAGTGCTGTCCGCACGCAGCAGAGACGCACCCGCCAGCAGCACGCCGACCTCGTAGGTCGGGTATGCCACCTCGGGGATGACGACGAGGTCACCGGGGCCGAAGCCCAGTTGCCGCGGCAACGACGCGACCAGTTCCTTCGAACCGATCGTCGGCAGCACAGCCGCCTCGGGAACACCTTCGATGCCGTGCCGCCGCGAAAGCGCGTCGATCGCTGCGGCCCTGAGCTCGGGAATCCCGTGCGTGGTCGGGTACCCCGGGATCTCCGACACGGACGTGAGCGCCGCGCGGATGCTCTCGGGGACCGGGTCCACCGGCGTGCCGATCGACAGGTCGACGATGCCGCCGGGATGCGCCTGGGCCTTCGCCTTGGCTTCGGCGAGGGAGTCCCAGGGGAAATCGGGAAGAGCGACCCGGCTCATTCGCCCTGCGGGGGAAGAGCCTTGATGAAGGCGGGGTCGTGGCTGGTCTTGCCGACCTTGGAGGCGCCACCGGGCGAGCCGAGTTCGTTGAAGAAGTCGACGTTGGCCTTGGTGTAGTCGTTCCACTCGTCGGGGACGTCGTCCTCGTAGTAGATCGCCTCGACTGGGCAGACCGGCTCGCAGGCACCGCAGTCGACGCATTCGTCCGGGTGGATGTACAGCATGCGGTCACCCTCGTAGATGCAATCCACGGGGCACTCGTCGATACACGCCTTGTCGAGCACGTCGACGCAGGGCTCGGCGATCACGTAGGTCACTGCGCACTCCTGCTTTATCTCTGCTTCACCAGTCTGCAACGGACATTACGCGCCCACGGGCGCGACCGGCCCGCTTAGGCCACCCTTATTCGTACCCCGGGTACGGGCTTTCAGCGGTCTTTCCGGCGCGGCGGCGGAGTGGCCCTGCTGTCCCCAGTGATGACGAACTTCGGCGCGGCGGGCTTCGCCGCTTCCATGTCCTTCTCGACGACCTCTTCCGCGCCCAAAGCCCGGTTGAAGCCGTCGGAGATCTCGCGGACCAGGTCTTCGTTGTGCCTGTCGTCCTTGCGCGCGATGCTCATCGGGGTCCCTCCACTGCCTTCCTTGGCACAATCTAACCGTGAACAGTGCGGAAATGCTCGAGCTCACCTGTAGCCGGGCTTGGACTCCCCTGCTGGAGAGCCGGATCGGGGACTGGAGGCTGCGCTGGGCGGACGGGTTCACCGCCAGGGCCAACAGTGCCCTGGCCATCGGCGACCCGGGAAAACCGCTGCCAGACGCCCTGCGGACGGTCTGTGACTTCGCCCACGATCATGCCATCCCACCGGTCGTTCAGGTGATCCAGGACACGTCGCTCGAAGACGCCATCGCCTCCCACGGCTGGGTCCACTATGTGGAACACCGGCCCGCGCACGAGGTTCGCGTGCTGACCGGGCCGCTCTCACGCGGGACCACGGCGGGAGCGGTGATTCTCGACGAACCGACGTCCGGATGGTGGGAGCTGACGGCGGGCGGCCCGGATCCGGCGGAGGCGCCACGGCATGTCCTCGGCACCGGCAAGGTCGGCTTCGGCGTGGTGGAAATCGACGGTGTCACGGCCGGGGCGGTGCGCGGCGCCGTCGTCGGCGAGTGGCTGCACATCGCCCGTTTGGAGGTACGGTCCGAGTTCCGGCGGCGGGGGCTGGCGCGCGGGCTGATGAACGCGGCGGGTGGCTGGGCGGCCGCTCAGGGCGCCACCGGCGTCGTGCTGCAGGTCGCGGAGGCGAATTCCGGCGCGCTGAAACTGTACGAAAGCCTGGGCTGTACGGAGCACCACAGGTACCGCTACTGGGCCCCGGCTCCGGGGGCGTGCGAGGATCGCCCGTCGTGAAGGTCGTCATTTTGGTCGGCGGAGTGGGCGGGGCCCGCTTCCTGCTGGGGGTCAAACAAGCACTCGGTCTGCCCGCGATCGGTTCCGCGCCGGAATCGCCGCATGAGGTGACCGCGCTGGTGAACACCGGGGACGACGTGTGGATGCACGGTCTGCGCATCTGCCCGGACCTGGACACCTGCATGTACACGCTCGGCGGGGGGATCGACGAAGAGCGCGGCTGGGGCCATTCCGGGGAGACCTGGACGGTCAAGGAGGAGCTCGCCGCCTATGGCGCCGAGCCGACCTGGTTCGGCTTGGGCGACAAGGACATCGCGACGCATCTGATCCGTTCGCGGATGCTGCGCGCGGGTTATCCGCTCTCGCAGGTCACCGAGGCGCTGTGCGACCGTTGGCAGCCGGGCGTGCGCCTGCTGCCGATGTCGGACGACCGGGTCGAAACGCATGTCGTGATCGACGATCCAGACGATGCGGACCAGCGCAAGGCGATCCACTTCCAGGAGTGGTGGGTGCGCTACCGCGCCGAGCCGAAGGCGCATTCGATCATCGCCGTCGGCGCCGAGGAGGCCAAGCCGGCGCCGGGTGTGCTCGACGCGATCGCGGGCGCCGACATCGTGCTGTTCGCTCCATCCAATCCGGTGGTCTCGGTGGGCACGACGCTCGGCGTCCCGGGAATCCGCGACGCGCTGCGGAAGACGCGGGCAAAGGTCGTCGGTGTCTCGCCGATCATCGGCGGGAAGGCGTTGCGCGGTATGGCCGACGCGTGCCTGAGCGCGATCGGTGTGGAGACCTCGGCCGAGGCCGTCGGGCGGCATTACGGTTCCCGCAAGGAATCCCCGGACGGCGTGCTCGACGGCTGGCTGGTCTCCGAAGGTGAAACCGTCGACGTGCCGGGAGTCGCCGTCCGCGACGTGCCCCTGCTGATGTCCGATGTGGACGCCACGGCGGCCATGGTGCGCGCCGCTTTCGATCTGGCAGGAGTTTCTGTTGCCTGACAAGAATCAGCCGGAGTTTCCCTTGCCTGAAAAGAAGCTGCGTGACCACGCTTCGGCGAAGATCGAGATCCTTCCGGTCGAAGGCCTGCCGGAGTTCCGCCCCGGCGACGACCTGACCGGGGCGATCGTCGAGGCGGCCCCCTGGCTGCGGTCGGGCGATGTCCTGGTCGTGACGAGCAAGATCGTCTCCAAGACCGAGGGCATGCTGATCCGCGTCCCCGCCGACCTGGAAGAGCGCGACGCCGCCCGGCGCAAGCTCGTCGAGGAGGAGTCGGTCCGCGTGATCGCGCGGATCAACCGGACGGTGATCACCGAGAACAAGCTCGGCATCGTGCAAGCCGCCTCCGGGGTGGACGCGTCGAACGTGGCCTCCGGCGAGGTCGCGCTGCTGCCGTCCGATCCGGACGCTTCCGCGCTCGCGCTGCGGAACGGGCTGCGTGAACGGCTGGGCGTCGAGGTCGCCGTCGTGGTCACCGACACGATGGGCCGCGCGTGGCGGGTCGGGCAGATCGACGCCGCGATCGGCGCGTCCGGCCTGCGGGTGCTGCATTCGTACGCGGGCGAGGTCGACAGCCAGGGCAACGAACTCGCGGTCACCGAGGTGGCGATCGCCGACGAACTGGCCGCCGCGGCGGACCTGGTCAAGGGCAAGCTCGGCGGGACACCGGTCGCCGTCGTGCGCGGACTTCGGCTGACCGACGACGGTTCGACCGCCCGCAAACTGCTCCGGCCGACCGATGAGGACCTGTTCCGCCTCGGTACCAACGAAGCCATCGCGCAGGGCCGCCGGGAAGCCGTGCTCGCGCGGCGTTCGATCCGGTCGTTCACCGGCGAACCGGTCGATCCCGAGGTGCTGCGCCGCGCGGTCGGGACGGCACTCACGGCGCCCGCGCCGCACCACACGAAGCCGGTCCGGTTCGTGTGGCTGCGCGAGGAAGGCTTGCGCCGCAAGCTTCTCGACGCGATGAAGGCGTCGTGGCAGGCCGATCTCGAAGCCGACGACTTCACCGCCGAACAGGTCGCGAAGCGCCTCAGCCGCGGCGACATCCTTTACAACGCGCCCGAAGTCGTGGTGCCGTTCCTCGTCGCCGAGGGCGCGCACACTTACCGCGACGACCGGCGAAACGCTTGTGAGCACACGATGTTCACCGTCGCCGGTGGCGCGGCGGTGCAGGGCCTGCTGGTCGCGCTCGCCGCCGAAGACCTCGGCTCGTGCTGGATCGGTTCGACGATCTTCGCGGCGGACGTCGTGCGCGACGTGCTCGGCTTGGACGAGCGCTGGGAACCGCTCGGCGCGGTCGCGATCGGACATCCCGCCGCGCTCCCGCCCGCGCGCGGCCCAGTCGAACCCGGTGAAGGACTTCTCGAACTGTGACCCTGCACGACGACGTTGTGTCCACTTTGTCCGGTTGGCGACCGGCGGACGCCGCCCAGGAATCCTTGCGCCAGGCCTATCTCGGCTTCCTCGCCGCCCGCGAGGACGTCTGCCGCCGCGAATGCGCGGCCGGGCACATCACCGCGTCGGCCGTCCTTCTCGACGCCGACGCGGAAAACGTGCTGCTCACCCTGCATCCGCGAGTCGGACGCTGGTTGCAGCTCGGCGGGCATTGCGAACCCGGCGACGCGACGCTCGCGGACGCCGCTCTTCGTGAGGCACGCGAGGAATCCGGCATCGACGACCTGGTGATCGAACCGGCCCCGGTGCATCTCGACGTCCACCCGATCACCTGCTCGCTCGGTGTGCCGACGCGGCATTTCGACGTGCGTTTCGTGGTGCGCGCGCCCCGGGGAGCGCAACCGGTCCAAAGCGACGAATCGGACGATCTTCGTTGGTGGCCGGTGGATTCCCTGCCGAAAGGGTCGGAAGATCTCGCCGAACTGATGGAAGCCGCCGTGCCCGTGGCGTCCGGCCGTTAGGGTGTCGGCTGACGTCCTAAAGGGGGAATGATGCTGACGGCGCTGACGCCATATCTCGACCGGGTCCGGGTCCACAGCAGCGGTGACGGTGACGGCTTCGGCTGGTTTCTGCTGATCCTGGCGATCATCGTCATCATCATCGTGGTCGTAGTGATCATCGTGAAGGTCAATCAGGCGAAGAAGCCGCCGATGACGTTCCCCCAGAACCCGAACTTCGGCGGTGGCGGCCCGGCTCCGGGCTTCCCGCCGCCTCCGCCCGGCGGCGGCCCCGCCCCGCAGGGCAACTGGCAGCAGCAGCCCGGTTTCCCGCCGCCTCAGCCCGGTTACGGCCAGGCGCCCGGCTTCCCGCCGCCGCCCGCCCCTGCCGGTTTCGCACCGTCGCCCGCCGGCTTCGCACCGTCGCCCGCAGGCTTCGCGCCGCCTCCCGCGGGTTTCGCGCCGCCTCCCGGCGCCCCGGCGCCCAATCCGTTCGGCGCGCCCGGCATGGCCCAGCCCGGTTTCCCGCCGCCTCCCCCGCAGGCCGGGCCGCCGATCGACGGCAGCGCGGACCGCACCCAGGTCGTGTCCCCACAGCAGCAGGCGAACGCCGGCGCCGACCGGACGCAGGTCGTGTCGCCCGCGGGCGCCGACCGCACCCAGGTCGTCTCCCCGGCGGGCGGCGGTGACCGGACACAGGTCGTGTCCGGTGGTGCCGGCGACGCCACCCAGGTCGTCCCGCCCCGTCAGTAGTCCCCAGCAGGGAGAGAACCGCATGGTCAGGGTCGACCCGAACTCCTCGGTCCCGCCCTTCGAGCAGGTCCGCATCGCCTACGCGGAGCGGATCAACGAGGGCACCCTGCCCGTCGGGGCGAAACTCCCGACCGTGCGGAAACTCGCCGAAGACCTCGGCATCGCCCCGAACACGGTCGCCAAGGCCTACCGCGAACTCGAAGAAGCGGGCCTGATCGAGACTCGCGGCCGGGCGGGGACGTTCGTCAGCGCCATCGGCGACGAAACCCGCGAACGCGCGAGGCAGGCGGCCGCCGACTACGCCGCGCTGACCAGGAAGCTGGGTCTCGGCCGCGACGAGGCCAAGGCGATCGTCGACGCGGCGCTCGGCTGATCCGCTCCTCGTGACCGGTCACGAAAATCGTCGACCGGTTAACCTCACCGCATGGGAGTCTCCGTGTTGATGCTGCTGATCATCGTCCTGGTCCTCGCCGGTGTCGGCGTCGGCATCTTTTTCCTGGTGAAGGCACTCAACAAGCCGAAGCCCCCGGTGTACCCGCCGCACCAGTACCCGCCGCACCAGTACCAGCACCAGCAGTACCCGCAGCAGCAGCCGCCGCAGTACCCGAGCCAGCAGCAGCCCTACCCGCCGCAGGGCTGGGGCAACTGACCGGCAGGCGCGATCACATGGCGCGGTAGTCGCGGAGCTCGATCTTCGGCCCGAACCTGGGGCGGCGGAATCCGGCCGTCGACAGGTAGCGCACCGCACGCTGGCGCTGCGGCGAATACGGCGCCAGCACCTCGGACATCCCGACATCGTCGAGTTTCGTGCCGACGAGCGCGTGCCCGACCATCGACGGGATGTTGTAGTCGCCGAAGCTCACCGCGTCCGGGTCGCCCCAGGCGCGTTGCGCGATCTCCGCCGCGGTCCACACGCCGATGCCGGGCACCTTCCGCAGCCAGGCCCGGCCCTCGACACCCCTCAGCTCGACGGCCTTTTCCAGCCGGGACGCGACACGGGCCGCGGCGATCAGCGTCGTCCGCCGTTTCAGGTCCACCCCGGCGCGGTGCCATTTCCAGTCCACAATGGATCGGATGGCGACGGGTGTCGGCGGCACACGCAGCCGTGCGGGCCCCGGCCCCGGTGCCTGCTCGCCGAACCAGCGGCACAGCTCACCCCATGAGCGCAGGGCCTCCGTGCTGGTCACCTTCTGCTCCAGCACGGCGAGCACCAGGGCGTCCCACACCCGGCCGGTCGAGCCGAGCCGCAGTCCCGGGTTCCGTCGCCGCGCCGACGCGATGACGTCGTGATGCGCGACGAATTCGGAGTCGTCGTCATGCGCGCCCAGCATCGCCGGGACGCCGTGGAGCAGCCTGTCCGCGCCGGGCCCCCAGGCCTCCGCCTCGATCTCGCCGTCGGCGCGCCGCAGCAGCGCGAGCGTGCCCGCGCCGTCCTCGGTGTTGGCCGCCAGCCAGGTGACCCCGGCCTCGGTGCGGACGACGTTGGGCGACCGTGACCCACGGCTCAGTGGACCGAGGACCGTGTCCAGGTCCAGTTCGAAGCCGGGGCGGAACAGCACACGCTGAAACTACCCGGCACTCGGCTAGGGTTAGCGGGCCACCTGAAACCGTAAGCCTATGGAGGACACCGACGATGACCGAGCGACCGGCGAAGGCCTCGATCGTCAGCGGGTACTTCAACCCGCTCCACCAGGGCCATCTCGACTTGTTCGAGGACGCGCAGGCACGGTCCGGCTACCTGATCGTCATCGTCAACAACGATCACCAGCAGGTCCTCAAGAAGGGCAGGGTGATCCAGACCGAGGACATCCGGGCCCGGATCGTCCGCGCGCTGCGCATCGTCGACGACGTGTACATCGCCGTCGAGCAGGGGCCGGGCATCAACGAGTCGTTCGACCTGATCCGCGCGGCGTACCCCGACACGGAGCTCGAGTTCTGCAACGGCGGCGACAGGCGCAGCGTCGACGAGCTGCCCGCCGACGAGATCGAGGCCGGAGCACGCAACAACATCGCGTTGCTCTACGGCATCGGCGGCACGGACAAGGCGGACTCCAGCACCCGGATCCTTTCGGACATGGAAGCCTGAGTTCCTCACGGCCTGCCAGGTGCCTGCCAACTTTTGTCGGACGACGTTCGCGGGTCTGCTGACGGCGGCCACTCCCAGGGCCTACCCTGGACATCACACAGTCGGCCCTGAACCCAGAGGGCCCCAGGTCAGTCGGGAGGCCTAGGGGAATGGACCCCCGTGCTCGGGCGGACGCCTTGCTCGCACGCGCAAGCGCGCGTGGAGCCTTCGTCGTGACACCGGACAACGCGACGTCTCCGATGGACTCCGCGAACACCCAGCAGATCCCCCGATCGGTGGTCGCCGAGATCGACCGATCATCGGACCCGGACACGACCACTCAGCTACCGGCTTCGCTGATCGCGGAGAACGACCACCCGCTCGCGGGACCCGAGCCGACGACGCGGCTGGATCTGCCGCCGGCGCGGGGCGAAGGTTCGACTCAGCCGCAGCCTTATCCTCGCCGTCCCGGCACGCAGCCGACCAGACCGCTGCCGCAGGCGACGACCCCGCTCACCCGGCGCCCGCCGGCCGCGCCGGTGCAGAGCCCGCTGATCGAGCGGCCGGAGCCGGAGACCGTCGAGAACGAGGTCGGCGGCCTGGTGCCGACGGTGAAGCAGAACCCTTCGGGACGGTCGAACCTCTCGCGCCGTCTGGACGGCATTTAGCCCTCGACACGTGCAATGAGCCTTTTTCATCCTTGGTGTTCGAGGGTGAGGATGGCTTTGGCGTGGGTGGTGACGTGGTGGGTGCTGCAGCGGGCGCGGGTGAGGATGCGCCAGTTTTTGAGGGTGGCGAAGCCGCGTTCGCCGCGGCCGCGGGTGGCGGCGTGGGCGGTGTTGGCGGCTTTGTAGGCCGGTGCCAGGGGGCGTGGTGTCTGGTGTTTGTTGCGGGTGTTTTTGTAGGGCGTGATCACGCCTGGGGCGATCTGGTGGTAGCCGGTGTCGGCTAGGAGCAGGATCCCGGCCTGCTCGGCGAGGCCGGGAATCTGATGGTGGCGGGCGGCGGCGGTGTCGTTGACGGCGCCGGGCTGTCCGTCGGAGATCCACAACAGGCGGCCGTAGGGATCGGTGAGTCCTTGCAGGTTGATGCCGTGATAGCGGTGTTTGCCGGAGTAGAACGGCCGGTTCGCGGCGATGCGGTCGGTCCGGATCACTGTGCCGTCGAGGATGCCGTAGTTGTTGTGGCTCCACGCGAGTTGCCACAACGCGCCGGTCAGCGTGGGGGCCCGCTCGGCCAGGAGGCGTGTGGTTTCGCGGATATAGCGGAACACCGTGGCGATGCCGACGCCGTATCCCGCGGCGAGCCGGGCATAGGTGTCACCGTTGCGCAGATGGGCCAGCACCAGCACGGCCTGCTGCACCGGGGACAGCCGTCGCCACGGTGATCCGATCCGCTTCAGGTGATCACGGATGACCTTGACGACATACCGCAGCGTGGTGATGGACACCTCGATCACCGACGGGTAAGAAAGCACAGCGAAGCTCCTGGTGGCTCCTGGGTTGATCTTGGTCGACGATCCATCTACCAGGAGCTTCGCCACGTTCACAGCACCAACACACCTACCCCACCACCAGGATGAAAAAGGCTCAATGAAAGGCCCCTTCATAGCAAAATTTGCTATGAAGGGGCCTTTCATTGCACGCGCGGGCACCGGCCTCAGGAAGCCCGGATCACCCGATCGATCTCCTTGATCGTCGCGCCCCCGCCGTACGTGGCGTTCGACAGCATGGCGACGTCCAGCCCCTCGGCCGGATAGTGCCGCATGAGCGAGCAGACGCCGATGTTCCCGCCGTCCTTGTAGTAGTGCCGCACCGAGCCATCCGGCTCCAGGACGAATTCGAGGCCGAAGCCGTACCAGACACCGCTGTTATGGAGCACCTGCGGCGTGAGGAACTCCTTCGTGCGCGCGGGGCTCAAGAGTCGTTCTTCGCGGATCGCGCGCAGAAGCCGGACGAGGTCGCCGACGGTGCAGTACACACCCCCGTCGGGTGACCCGATCGGCGGGTAACTGAAGATGTTCTGCTTCCAGCCGGTGATCCGCTCGCCGTCGAGGATCGGGTCCCAGCCTTCGGCGACCCTGGGCGCCGGATCACGCCGGTCGAAGAAACCCGAATCGGTCATCCCCGCGCGGTCGAGCACGGTCTCCCGGACGTGGTCGCGATACGACCTTCCGGTGCACTCCTCGATCACCAGCCCGGCGAGGACGTACCCCGAATTGCAGTACCGGCAACCCTCGCCCGGCGCGAAATTCGGTGCCCTGTAGGCGAAATTGGGCAGATGGTCGCGTGTGTCCACCACCGAGTACACCGGTTTGTCGACCCACAGCGCCTCATAGCTCTCGCCTGCTTCCTCGTCGGCGTCGTCGGCGATCCCGGACGTGTGCGTGAGCAGGTGCCGCGTCGTCGCACCGGGCGCGATCGCCGTGCCGCCGAGGTCGACGATCTCGCCGATCGGGCGATCGAGGTCCAGCCGTCCCTCGTCGGCGAGGCGCAGTGCGGCGATCGCGGTAACGACCTTGGTGATCGACGCGGTGTCATAGCGGATGTCCGGCGCGTTCGGCACCGACCAGCGGCGGCTGGCCAGGCCGTATCCGCGTTCGAAGAGTGTCTCGTCGCCGCGCCGGATCAGCACGACCCCGGAGAAGCGATCCTCCCCGGCGCGTTCCGTCAGCCAGGTGTCCAGTTCGGCGAAGTCCATGCACCGACGGTAACGACGGCGGGGAGCGGAGTCGCGCGAGTTCCGGCGGCCGGAACGGCTACTTCCGGCGCGTTTCGAGCTTGAGCCGCAGCGCGAGACCGGCCTTCACCGCGAGCATGACCGGCTTCCACAGGAGACCGCGGTGACGGTCCGCGAGGTAGCGGTACGCGCTTTCGTGGTGCACACGCAGCATCTTCTCCGAAGCCTGCGAAGTCGAATGCCCGCCGATGTGCATGACGCTCGACGAAGGGGCGTACACGTTCAGCCAGCCCGCGCGGGTCAGCCGGTCACCGAGGTCGACGTCCTCGAAGTACATGAAGTAGCGCGTGTCGAATCCGTCGACCGAGTCGAATGCCTCGCGGCGCAACAGCTGGCACGATCCGGAAAGCCAGCCCGCCGTGCGCTCGACCGGGGTGCCGGTCTCCTGCCGGTACTGCCGCGTCCATGGGTTGCCCGGCCAGATCTTGCCGAACGCCGCGTGCCCGATCCCGCGGCCGAACGACGGCAGCAGCCGGGCCGACGGGTAGACCGTGCCGTCGAGGTCGTGGATGAGCGGCCCGAACGCGCCACCGCGCGGCCAGCGCTCGGCCACTTCCAGCAGTGCGTCGAGCGAACCGGGTTCCCATTCGAGGTCCGGGTTCACCACGACGACCCAGCCGTAGCTGTCGTCGAGTTCCGCGACACCCCGGTTGGCGGCCGTGCCGTAGCCGACGTTCTCGCCGATGCTGAGCAGCTTGACGTTCTCCCGGCGGGCGGCCTTCTCCGGGGCGCCGTCCGTGGAGGCGTTGTCGGCGACGACGACCTGGACGTCCCGATCCGTCGCCTTCTCGAGCGTGTCGAGGAACTTCTCGAGGGTTTCGCCGGGGAAGTACGTCACGGTCACGACGGCGATCCCGTCGCCGTAGCTGGGGTGCTCAGTCACGGGGCCATTGTCCACCCGTCACCGAACGCGACCGCGCCGCACCCACCCCGAGGCGATAGCAAAGGTCCCTTGCTCCCCCGCTGCTCCGGAGCGCCGAATCCGGCGGACACGCTCCCAATGTGGCATTGGGGACACTCAGCGACCCCAATGCCACATTGGGAGCATCCGCACGGACGCGGGAGCGGGAGCGGCGGGAGCGGAGCGGGGAGACTCAGCTC